>NZ_JARAMP010000016.1:0-103705 GCF_028802875.1 Seohaeicola sp. 4SK31
AATGCCGGGCTGTGGTTCCGGCGTGGTCGTCTTGCCATGGTCTTCTCCTCGCTCGCAGCATCATGCTGCCATTGCGCGGAAAATCCACTTATCCTGGCTGTTCAGATTTCCGCAGCCACCTCTGCAAGTCCACTTGCGGGCGGTCGATCCTGCGGCTGGTCGAGCCTCTGTCCGGGTCGATTATGCTGGACGGGACCGACATCATGGCGCTGGACCAGTCCGCGCTGCGCCGTGCACGGCAGGACATGCAGATGGTGTTTCAGGACCCGTTCGCCAGCCTGAACCCGCAGATGCAATTGTCCGATCAGGTCGCTGAACCGCTGCGCAATTTCGGCACCCACAAGGGCAGTGCCCTGACCGACAAGGTGGCGGATCTGTTCGACCGGGTGCATCTGCCGCGCAACTTCATGCGCCGCTATCCGCATGAACTGTCAGGCGGGCAGCGCCAGCGCGTCGCCATTGCCCGTGCGCTGGCGCTGAACCCCAAGCTGATCATCGCGGATGAGGCCGTCTCGGCGCTGGATGTATCGGTGCAGGCGCAGGTTCTGAACCTGATGATGGAGTTGCAGGCCGATCTGGGCCTGTCCTTCCTGTTCATCAGCCATGATATGGCCGTTGTCGAACGGGTCAGTCACGATGTCGGCGTCATGTATCTGGGGCGTATCGTCGAGATGGGCCCCCGTCAGGCGGTGTTCGAGGATCCGCAGCATCCCTATACGCGCGCCTTGATGAAAGCGGTGCCCGTGGCCGATCCGCGCCAGCGCAAGAGCGAGAGGGACCTGAACTTCAAGCCGATCCCGTCGCCGATCCACCAGGCGGGCTATGTCCCCGCGCCATCGGAATACAAGGAAGTCTCCAAGGGCCATTTCGTGCTGACCACGGATAGCGGCTACTGAGACGGAAAGAGGATAGAATGACAACCCGCATGACCCCCCTCCAGCTGATGGAAAAGCTGGTCAGCTTTCCCACGGTCAGCCGCGACAGTAACCTGCCGCTGGTGGATTGGGTGGAGGATTATCTGAACAGCCACGGCATCACCGCGCACCGGCACTACAACGAAGAAAATGACAAGGCCGCGATCTTTGCCCATGTCGGACCCGAGGTTGCGGGCGGGCTTGTCCTGTCTGGGCATACGGATGTGGTGCCCGTCGATGGCCAGCCATGGGCGGATGATCCCTTCACGGTGGTCGAGCGTGACGGCAAGTATTTCGGGCGCGGGACCTGTGACATGAAGGGCTTTGACGCCCTGTCGATCTGGGCCCTGGTCGAGGCGCAGCATCGCGGCGTGAAACGCCCGCTGCAACTGGCGCTGAGCTATGACGAGGAAGTGGGCTGCACCGGCGCGCCACCGATGATCGACCGGATGCTGGAGGTGCTGCCGAAAGCCTCGGCCGTGATCGTGGGCGAGCCGTCGATGATGAAGGCGGTGACGGGCCACAAGGGCGGGCAGGGGTTCTGGACGCATGTGGTGGGGTTCGAGGTGCATAGCTCGATCATGCACACCGGCGTCAACGCGATCATGTTCGGTGCCAAGCTGATCGACTGGGCCAATCAGGTGAACGCCGAAAGCATGGCGAAAACACCCGCGCCCTTGGCCGCGATGTTCGATCCTCCCTGGACCACCGCACATGTGGGAACCATTCAGGGCGGCACCGCGCATAACATCACCGCCAAGGATTGCCGTTTCGGCATGGATTTCCGCGCCGTGCCGGGTGAAAACCTGTCGGACTGGCGCGACCGTTATCTGGCCCGCGTGCGCGAAGTCGAGGCCGAGATGCAGGCGATTCACCCCGCGGCGCGCATCGACATCACCGAGAAATTCGTCGTCCCCGGTCTGAAACCCGAGGAGGAGGGCGAGGCCGAAACGCTGGTGCGCGCCATCACGGGCGACAATGGCGGTCATGTGGTCAGCTATGGCACCGAAGCAGGACAGTTTCAGGAACGCGGCTACTCTGCGGTAATCTGCGGCCCCGGCGATATCGCGCAGGCGCATCAGCCGGATGAATACATCACCAAAGCGCAGTTCGAAGCCGGCCATGATTTCATGCGCCGCCTTCTGGAACGGCTCTGACGCCTGTTCCGGGCAGGGGCCGGGCCTTGAACAAAAGGAAAAGACCGTGCCGATCAAGAACCGTATTGCAGGCATGCAGGACGAGGTGACCGCATGGCGACGCGACCTGCATGCGCATCCGGAAATCCTCTATGAGACGCATCGGACCAGCGCCTTCGTCGCCCAGAAGCTGCGGGATTTCGGCTGTGACGAGGTCGTGACCGGCATCGGGCGCACGGGTGTCGTGGGGGTGATCCGTGGCAAGGCAGACAGCAAGGGCATGGTGATCGGACTGCGCGCCGATATGGACGCGCTGCCGATCCAAGAGGCGACGGGGCTGGACTATGCCTCGTCCATTCCGGGCGCGATGCATGCCTGCGGGCATGACGGGCATACGGCGGTTCTGTTGGGTGCGGCACAGTATCTGGCCGAGACCCGTGCCTTTGATGGCACAGTGGTCGTGATCTTCCAGCCTGCCGAAGAGGGCGGGGCTGGCGGGCGCGCGATGTGCGAGGACGGGCTGATGGACCGCTGGAACATTCAGGAGATCTACGGGCTGCACAATATGCCCGGCATCCCGGTCGGACAATTCGCCATCCGCCCCGGCGGGTTGCTGGCCTCGGGCGATATCTTCCATATCACAGTGACCGGCAAGGGGGGCCACGCGGCCATGCCGCATCTGTCGCTGGATACCACGCTGGTCGCTGCACAGATCGTCATCTCGCTGCAAAGCATCGTGGCGCGCAACGCCGATCCGGTGGCCAGCATGGTGGTCACGGTCAGTATGTTCAACACCGACAGCCATGCGCCCAATGTCATCGCCCATGAAGTCAGGATGAGCGGCACGGTCCGCGCCCTGTCGCCCGAAATGCGCCAACTGGCCCATGACAGGCTGCGCGAGATCGCGACCCACACCGCCGCCGCCTTTGGCGCACGGGCCGAAGTCACCTTCGATCCCGGCTACCCCGCGACCATGAACCATCCTGAACAGACGGAATACGCAGCACTGGCGGCCGAGACCGTGGCCGGGCAGGTGGACCGCGATACCGCGCCCATGATGGCGGCCGAGGATTTCGCCTTCATGCTTGAGGAACGCCCCGGCGCCTATATCTTCATGGGCAATGGCGATAGTGCAGCCTGTCATCACCCCGCGTATGATTTCAACGATGCTGCCATTCCGGCGGGCAGCAGCTATTTTGCCACTTTGGCCGAACAAAGAATGCCTCTGGCGTGACGCCAAACCCTGCGCCGGACCAGATCAGAAGGAAAGACCATGCCCATCAAGAACCGCTTTGCAGAAATGCAGGATGAAGTCACCGCTTGGCGTCGTGACTTGCACGAAAACCCCGAGATCCTGTTCGATACCCATCGCACCAGCGCCATGGTGGCCGACAAGCTGCGGGACTTCGGTTGTGACGAGGTGGTGACCGGTATCGGCCGCACCGGCGTTGTGGCCGTGATCAAGGGTAAGACCGACACGTCGGGCAAGGTCATCGGGCTGCGCGCCGATATGGATGCGTTGCCCATCGTCGAGGCGACGGGGCTGCCCTATGCGTCCAAAACACCGGGCGCCATGCATGCCTGCGGCCATGACGGGCATACCGCCATGCTGCTGGGCGCGGCCAAATATCTGGCCGAGACGCGGAATTTCGACGGCTCGGTCGTGGTGATCTTCCAGCCCGCCGAAGAAGGCGGCGGCGGCGGGCGCGAGATGTGCGAGGATGGCATGATGGATCGCTGGAATATTCAGGAGGTTTACGGGATGCACAACATGCCGAACCTGCCCATCGGCCATTTCGCCATCCGTTCGGGGCCGTTCTTCGCCGCGACCGATCAGTTCGAGATCCATCTGGAAGGCAAGGGCGGCCATGCGGCGCGACCGCAGGAAACCGTGGATACCACCGTCATGGCCGCACAACTTGTGCTGTCGCTGCAAACCATCGCCAGCCGCAATGCCGATCCGGTCAGCCAGATCGTCGTGTCCGTGACCTCGTTCGAGACGTCATCGACCGCGTTCAACGTCATCCCGCAGAAAGTGCATATCAAGGGCACCGTCCGCACCCAGAGCAACGAGAACCGTGACATGGCCGAGCGTCGGATCAAGGAAATCGCGGCGGCAACCGGCGCCATGTATGGTGGCGTGGCCGAGGTGACCTATCACCGTGGCTATCCGGTCATGGTCAACTCGGAAGAACAGACGGAATTCGCGCGCGACGTGGCGCGCAATGTCGGCGGCAATGTGATCGAAGCACCGCTGGTCATGGGGGGCGAGGATTTCGCCTTCATGCTGGAGGAGCGTCCGGGCGCCTATATCCTTGTGGGCAATGGTCCCAGCGCGCAGGTGCATCACCCGGAATACAACTTCAACGACGAGGCGATCCCGGTCGGGTGCAGCTGGTGGGCCGAAATCGTCGAACGGCGGATGCCCGCGGCCTGACCCATCGGCGTTGTGCCACCATAACGGCGCGCGATCAGCGCGCCGTTGTCATGCCGGGGCCCTGTGGCAGCAGCGGGAGCAACCGTGCCAGCAAATGCCGCCGCGAATCCTCGCGGCTGTGCGAGACCCTGCGTGCCGCCTCGCGCATCTCCTCCAGCAGGATGCTCTGCGTCAGACGGCTCACATCCGCGCCCAGATCCTCGGCATCGGTGACCATCCGGGCCGCCCCTTCCCGCGTCAGCCCGGCATAGGCCAGCTTGAAATTGGCCACTTTCGGCCCGTGCAGCAATCCCGCCCCCAGCATCGCAGGCTCATAGGGATTATGTCCGCCTTCACCGCCGAAGGACCCGCCCAGAAAGACCAGCGGGGCAAGGCGATAGAAGATCCCGGTTTCGCCCAAGGTATCCGCCAGATAGACCTGCGTCCCGGCATCAGGCATCCCGCCCGTGCTGCGTTGCGCCATCTGCAGACCAGCCTGCGTCACGAGGGCCGCAATCTCGGCCCCGCGCGCGGGATGGCGCGGGATCAGGATCAGGAGCAGATCAGGATGATCCTGAAGCGCCACCTGATGCGCGGCGATCACCGCCTCTTCGTCGCCCGGATGGGTCGAGGCAGCCACCCAGACGGGGCGCGCACCGACAGCTTCCTGTAACGCGGCAAGGGCCATCGGATCGGCGGGCAAGGGTGTGGCGGCCGCCTTCAGGTCCCCGGTATCGACGATCCGCGCCGGATCAAGGCCAAGCTGGCGCATCTGCGTGGCGGTCGCGGCATCCTGCGTGCTGATCAAGGCGGCACGCCCCAGCAGGCAGGTCATCGCACGCGGCGCGCGCCTGCGGGTTTTCGAGGCGCGGGCGTTGATCACGGCCATGGGGATTGCGCGCCGGTCCGTCTCAATCATCAGGCGCGGCCAAAGGTCGTTCTCCATGAAACAGGCCAGATCAGGGCGCCAGTGATCCAGAAACGCCTGCACGGCGGCAGGTGTATCGACCGGCTGGAACTGATGGATCGCCTGCGGCAGACGCCGCGCCAGCGTTTCGGCCCCCGTGGTGGTCGTGGTGGTGAACAGCAGGCGGGCGCCGGACGCCGCTTCAAGGTCGCGGGCCAGATCCAGCGCCGAGGCGACTTCACCCACCGAGGCCGCGTTGATCCAGACCAGCGCACCGTCCGGGCGAGGGGCCGAGGGCTGGCCGAATCTTTCTGCCAGTCGGGCAGGTTCCGCCCCCTGCGCCACATGGCCCTTGCGCGCAAGGCGGTTCAGCAAGGCGGGTGCAAGGCCGGTTGCCGCCAGATAGAGGCTCAATACAGCAGTCAGCCCCGGCCTTGGGGCAGCGATGGGCCCGCCCGTCATCAGGGGATCATCCGCCTGTGTGGCTCATGTGGCGGGACATCTTGCCGTCCACCACCTGCCGCGAGTAATCGAAATCATGACCCTTGGGTTTCAGCCGGATCGCCGCGCGGATCGCGTCTTCCAATGCGGCTGTATTGCCGGGATTGGCGCGCAACGGCGCGCGCAGGTCGGCCATGTCCTCCTGCCCCAGACACATGTAAAGCTCACCTGTGCAGGTCAGCCGCACGCGGTTGCAGCTTTCGCAGAAATTATGCGTGAGCGGCGTGATGAAGCCGATCTTCTGACCCGTCTCCTCGATCCGCACATAACGCGCAGGGCCGCCGGTGCGCTCGGCCAGATCGGTCAGGGTGAAGCGTTCCGCCAGTCGCGCGCGCAGATCGCGCAGCGGCCAGTATTGATCCAGACGGTCCTCGTTCCCGATATCGCCCATCGGCATGACCTCGATGAAGGTCAGGTCCATGTCGCGGGACGCGCACCAATCGGTGAGGGTGAACAGCTCGTCCTCGTTGAAGCCTTTCAGCGCGACGGCGTTGATCTTGACACGCAGGCCCGCTTTTTGCGCGGCATCAATGCCCCGCATGACCTGTGGCAGGCGACCCCAGCGCGTGATCTGCGCGAACTTCCCCTCATCCAGCGTATCCAGCGAGACATTGATCCGCCGCACACCCGCCGCCGCCAGATCGGGGGCGAATTTCTCCAGCTGGCTGCCATTGGTGGTCAGTGTCAACTCGCGCAGGGCGCCGCTGTCCAGATGGCGGGTCATGGCGTCGAAGAAGGTCATGATCCCCTTGCGCACCAAGGGTTCCCCCCCGGTGATCCGCAACTTCTGCACGCCAAGCCCGATGAAGGTCGAGCACATGGTGTCCAGTTCCTCAAGCGTCAGAAGCTGAGCCTTGGGCAGAAAGGTCATGTTCTCGGACATGCAGTAGACGCAGCGGAAATCGCAGCGATCCGTGACCGAGACGCGCAGATAGCTGATGGCCCGTTGAAACGGGTCGATCAGGGGCGCTGCGCCAGAGGAGGTAAGGGTCTTGTCCATGCCTGAAACCTAAGGATCGGCGGAAGTCAGAGCAAGGGGGATTGTTGCGATTGCGCGCCCCCTTCGGGACGCCTAGACTGAACGGCATGAAACATATCGCCATTTCCCTGACACTTGGTGCCGCGCTGCTGTCTGGCTGCGCCGAGTTTGACCCATTCGCGCAACGCACGGCTGCGGTGCCCGCTCCGGCGACGGCCCCGCAGACAAGCACGCGCCCGCCATTGACGGGCGCGCCGCGCACGGTTGATGATTTCGACCGGACCACGGCCGAGGAACGTCAGGCCGCGGTGGCGACACCGCCCGCAGCGTCGGGGTCCATCGGCACGACGGTTGCCTCGCTGGGCGATCCGGCGCGACCCGGTTTCTGGATGGAAACGCCGCTGGTGCGTGAACCGACGCGGGGCAGCGTGCTTTATCGTCCCACGGGGCGGCGGCTCAATCTGGATCTGATCCCGATCGAGGGGCCACCCTCTGGCGGTAGCCGTCTGTCGCTGTCTGCGATGCGGATGCTGGACGCCCCCCTGACGGGCCTGCCGCAGGTGGATGTCTTCAAGAACTGAAGCAAATCAGGTCGTTGCCGCAGGTTGTTCAGGCGGCAGATACTTGGATGCTTCGCGGCGGGCGAACGGCTTCATGTGTCTTGCATGGTTCTTCAGGAAATAGCGCACCCGCTCCGCATCATGCTTGGACAGCTCGCGCAGCCACCATGCCACGGATTTCTGGATGAACCATTCAGGGTCGTGGACATATCCGGCGGCCCATTCCAGCACCCGCTGCCGGATCGCCAGATCCGCGGGCTTGGGGTGGTTTTGCTTGGTCCATGGCAGGGTAAAGACCATGACGGCGCGACGGGTCCAGTGATGCGGGGACTTGGTCCATGCCTCAAGATCATCGACGCGGGACGGATCGGCCAAGAGGCGTTTCTGCCCCGCGATGGCGGCGGCATCGGCAATGGCCCAGCTGTCGCATGTGGGCACCCATGATGCGATCAGCGCCCAGACAGCGGCATCATCCTTGATCCTTGCCTGTGTCAGCAGCTTGGCGGCGGCGATCTTCGCCTCGAACACATCCGACCGCCACAAGGCATCGGCCAATGCGACGCGGGCGGGGACATCCATGCCCTCGCGCCAGGCCGTTGCCAGATCGGTGATCTGCGGCGTGGTCAGGCCCAGATATTCACGCGGGACCTTGTGATAGTCCGCCAGTCCCGTGGCACGCTCTGCATCCGACAGGGCGCGCAGTTGCATCATGGCGTCATCAAATGTCATTCCACGGTCACCGATTTCGCCAGATTGCGGGGCTGGTCCACGTCGGTGCCCTTGGCCACCGCCGTGTGGTAGGCCAGCAGTTGCGCGGGCAGGGCATAGAGGATCGGGGTCAATACCGCATCGACGCGGGGCATGACGATCACCTCCCATGTCTGCTCGGACGCTTCGGCGGCCCCTTCGGCATCGGTGATCAACATCACCTTGCCGCCACGGGCCATCACTTCCTGCATGTTCGACACGGTCTTGTCGAAGAGGGCGTCGCGCGGGGCCATGACGACCACGGGCATGGTCTTGTCGATCAGGGCGATGGGGCCGTGCTTGAGTTCGCCTGATGCATAAGCTTCGGCGTGTATATAGCTGATTTCTTTTAGTTTTAGCGCCGCCTCTAGTGCCAGAGGATACATCAGGCCACGCCCCAGAAACAGCACGTCCGTAGCTTCCGACAGTTTGCGCGCCGCCCCCTTGATCGACCCGCTCAGATCAAGTGCCGCGTTCAGCGCCACAGGCAGCGCGCGCAGGGCGCTCAGGTGATCGGACAGGTCTTCGCGGCTGATCCGGCCCCGCTGATGCGCGGCCTCCAGCGCCAGCAACAGCAGCACCGTCAACTGACAGGTGAACGCCTTGGTCGAAGCGACGCCGATTTCCGCCCCCGCCATGATCGGCAAAGCCAGATCGCTTTCCCGCGCGATCGAGCTTTCGGCCACGTTCACGACCGACAGGATGCGCGCAGCCTTGCCCTCGCAATAGCGCAGCGCGGCCAGCGTGTCCGCCGTCTCGCCGGATTGGCTGACGAACAGCGCCACGGTGCGCGCGGGAATGGGCGGCTCGCGGTAGCGGAATTCCGAGGCGATATCGACATCAACGGGCAAGCCAGCCAGTTGTTCAAACCAGTATTTCGCCGTCATGCAGGCATAAAAGGCCGTGCCGCAGGCCACCAGCGACAGCCGGTCCACCTGGGTGAAGTCCACGCCGTCACCGGGCAGGCGGATCGTGTCGCCCTCACCTGACAGGTAGAAGCGCAACGCCTCGCCGATCACGCGGGGCTGTTCGGCGATTTCCTTGGCCATGAAATGCTTGTGCCCGGCCTTGTCCACCTGCGTGGATTCGATCTGGATTGTCTTGATCGCGCGATTGGCCAGTGCGCCATGCGCATCCCGGATCTCAAGGCTGGTGCGCGTCAGAACGGCGATGTCGCCTTCTTCCAGATAGGTGATGCGGTCCGTCATGGGGGCCAGCGCGATGGCGTCCGATCCCACGAACATCTCGCCATCGCCATGGCCGATGGCCAGCGGGCTACCCTTGCGGGCGGCGATCAGCAGATCTTCTTCGCCCTCGAACAGGAACACGAGGGCAAAGGCACCGTGCAGCCGTGCAATGGTCTGTCTTGCCGCTTCGACCGGACCGGCACCCTGCGCCATGTAATGCTGCGTCAGCAGGGCCACGGTTTCGGTATCGGTCTGGGTCACGAAGCTCAGGCCATGCCCGGCCAGTTCCGCGCGCAATTCGCGGAAATTCTCGATGATGCCGTTATGGACCACGGCGACGGGACCGGCCTGATGCGGATGGGCATTGGTCACGCTGGGTGCGCCATGGGTGGCCCACCGCGTGTGCCCGATCCCGGCCTTGCCCGCCAGCGGGTCATGCACCAGCAGGTCCGACAGGTTCACCAGCTTGCCCACGGCCCGGCGGCGGTCCAGCTTGCCGTTGTTGACCGTGGCAATCCCGGCACTGTCGTAGCCGCGATATTCCAGACGCTTCAGCGCCTCGACCAGAAGGGGGGCGGCTTCGTGATCGCCCAGAACGCCGACAATGCCGCACATCAGATGTTATCCTTGTTTTTCTTGGCTTTTCTGGCGCGAAGCATGTCCATCAGCTTCAGCGCCATGCCGGGTTTGACCTCTTGCCGTGCGCGACCCAGCGCCAGCGCGCCATCGGGCACGTCCGACGTGATCACCGATCCGCTGCCGGTCATGGCCTCATGCCCCACGCGCACCGGCGCGACCAGCATGGTGTTCGACCCGATGAAGGCGCCGCGCCCGATCTCGGTGTGATGTTTCATCACGCCATCATAGTTGCAGGTAATCGTGCCCGCGCCGATATTCGTGGCAGCGCCGATGGTGGCGTCGCCGATATAGCTGAGGTGGTTGGCCTTCGCGCCCTCATGCAGCACGGCATTCTTGATCTCGACGAAATTGCCGACATGCACATCTTCCGCCAGTTCCGCACCGGGGCGCAGGCGGGCATAGGGGCCCACGATGGCCCGTTGGCTGACATGGCAGCCTTCCAAATGGGAAAAGGCACGGATGCGTGCGCCGCTTTCCACGGTCACGCCGGGGCCGAAGACCACGTTCTGTTCCACCACCGCATCGCGGCCGATCACCGTGTCATGGGCGAAATGCACCGTGTCGGGGGCGATCAGGGTGACGCCATCCTCCAACGCCCGAGCGCGGGCGCGTGCCTGAAAGGCGGCCTCGGCGGCGGCCAGTTCGGCGCGGGTGTTGATGCCCATCGTCTCGGCCTCGGGGCAGGTGACGGCGGTGGCCGTCAGGCCGCGTGCGCGGGCGATGGCGATGATGTCGGTCAGGTAGTATTCGCCTGCGGCATTGTCATTGCCGACAGCGGCCACCAGATCGAACAGGGTCTTTGCATCCGCTGCAATGACGCCGCTGTTGCAAAGGGTTATCGCGCGTTCTTCATCTGAAGCGTCCTTGAACTCCACGATCCGGTCCAGCCGGTCGCCATCCATCACCAGACGGCCATATCGGCCCGGATCAGCGGCGTGGAATCCCAGCACGACGATGTCATTCTGCGCGCGGGCAGCCTGCATCGCCTCCAGCGTCTCGGCCCTGATCAGGGGCGTGTCGCCGTAAAGCACGATCACATCGCCATCGAACCCCGCCAATGCGGGGGCGGCTTGGGCCACGGCATGGGCGGTGCCCAGTTGCGGCTCCTGCACCACGCAGATGGCATCCTCGTCCCAGTCGCGGGCGGCGGCAGCCACGGCATCGGCCCCGTGCCCCGTCACCACGACGCAGGCCGAGGCATCCAGCGCGAAACCCGCCTTCATCGCGTGGATCAGCAGCGGGGCACCCGCCAAGGGGTGCAGCACCTTGGGCAGGTCGGAATTCATCCGCGTGCCCATCCCGGCCGCCAGAATGACGAGTGCTGTGTTCATGCTGTTTCTCTTTGCCCTTTTGGTGCGCCCGTTTTATCCGGTTGGTCCAAGGGCGCAAGGCCGCATCGGATCACGTCTGATTGCGGGATATGACAGGCATCGGCGGCAAAGCGCCGGAAAGGGCAGACCCATGAGAACGGTGATTTTCGATCTGGACGGCACTTTGGCCGATACAAGCGGCGATCTGATCGCGGCGGCCAATGCCTGTTTCGCGGAGATGGGGGCGGGTGCTGTGCTGGACCCTGCGCGGGATGCGGGCACCGCGCTGCGCGGCGGGCGCGCGATGCTGAAACTGGGATTGGAGCGGATCGTCCACCCTGAGGCCGAGGCGATGATCGCCCGTTACTACCCCGTCCTCTTGGAGGCCTATGGTGCGGCGATCGACGTGCATACGGTCCTTTATCCCGGCGCGATGGAGGCTGTGGCGCGGCTGTCCCGCGACGGCTATGCCGTGGGCATCTGCACCAACAAGCCTGCCGGTCTGGCCGAGACGCTGATGACCCGGCTGGGGGTGCGCGGCGCTTTCGCCTCGTTGGTGGGGGCGGATACGCTGGCGGTGCGCAAACCCGATGCCGCGCCATTGGTCGAGGCGGTGCGGCGCGCAGGCGGCGATCCGGCACGGTCCCTGCTGGTGGGCGACACGATCACGGACCGTGAGACGGCGCGGGCGGCAGGGGTGCCGTCGGTGCTGGTGACCTTCGGCCCCGGCGGAGAGGATGTGGCCGCGCTGGAGCCCGAGGGGTTGATCGGCCACTATGACGAATTGCACGCGGTGGTGCAGCGTCTGATCGGCTGACGGACCTGCGACAAAACCTGCGCGGTGCATTGACGAAACCGCACCACAGCCCCAGAACAGAACCATGGACCAGAGCAGCACCCAGCCCGAAATCTTTACCGGCAGTTTCACCCAGCAGGAGCCGATCCCCGAAGCCGGGATCGAGGCGGCCGTCGCGGTGATGCGCTCGGGCCGCCTGCACCGCTACAATGTCAAGGGCGATGAGGCGGGCGAGGTCGCGCTGCTGGAGCAGGAATTTGCGGCCGCCATGGGGGTGAAATACTGTCTGGCCGTGGCCTCGGGCGGCTATGCCATGACCACCGCGCTGCGGGCCTTGGGTGTCAAGCCGGGCGACCGGGTGTTGAGCAATGCCTTCACGCTGGCCCCGGTGCCGGGGGCCATCGCCGCCGTGGGGGCGATCCCGGTCTTTGTCGGCGTGACCGAGGCTTTGACCATTGATCTGGATGATCTGGAGGCCAAGGCCGATCAGGCCAGCGTTCTGCTGCTGAGCCATATGCGCGGACATATCTGCGACATGAACCGCCTGATGGCGATCTGCGCGCGCTATGACGTGCGGGTGATCGAAGATTGCGCCCATACGATGGGGGCCCGCTGGCGCGGGCGGCTGTCGGGCACCGACGGGATCATCGGCTGCTATTCGACGCAGACCTACAAGCACATGAATTCGGGCGAGGGCGGGTTCCTGATCACCAATGACGATGAGGTCATGGCGCGCGCGGTGATGTTGTCCGGCTCCTACATGCTCTATCCGCGTCATCTGGCCGCCCCCGCGCCGGATGCCTTTGAGGCGGTGAAATACGACACGCCCAATATTTCGGGCCGGATGGATCATCTGCGCGCCGCGATCTTGCGCCCGCAATTGCGGGTGCTGGACGAGAAGTGCAAAGCTTGGACCGCGCGCTACCGAATCGTCGAGGCTGGATTGCAAAGTTGCCCCGGCCTGCATCTGATTCCGCGCCCGGCGGAAGAGGAATTCGTGGGGTCGTCCTTCCAGTTCCTGTTGCTGGACTGGGCCGCACCCAAGGTGCGCGAGGTCGTATCGCGCTGCGCCGCGCGCGGGGTTGAACTGAAATGGTTCGGCGCGGCGGAACCGGCCGGTTTCACAAGCCGCTATGACAGCTGGCGTTATGCCCCCAGCGCGCCCATGCCCGCCAGCGACCGCATCCTTGCCGGTATCCTCGACATGCGCCTGCCCTTGACCTTCAGCCTTGAGGATTGCGCGACCCTCGCGCGGATCATTTGGGCCGAGGTGAGCGCGGTCTATCAGGCCGCGTGATCCGCCCCGTCAGTTGCTCTGAGTATTTTTGGCAAGGTGACGCGCAGGGTCAGTGCGCGCCGTCGGCCACGCGCTGGAACACTGCCAGAAAAGCCGCCGTGTCGGCACGGTCCAAGGCGCCTGCGTCCACCTCTTCCTTGGTCCAGAGCCAGCTTTGCGCAGGATCGTCGCGCATGGCCCAACCATCGAACATCCGGGTCCCGATCTGGCGCTGCACCCGGCGCGTGACCTCAAGGTGGCGGTCATCTTCGAGAATGGCGTCATAAAGGCGGGCCACCGCTTCCTCCGGGCCTTCCAGCAGTTGCAGATAAAGATCGCCCCGGCAGATCAGGCAGCCGGTGACATGGGCATTGGCGTTGTTGCGCCTTGCGGTCAGCAGGATCTGGCTGAGAATGGCATCGTCAAACCCGAAGGGCCGCGAGGAGTAGATCAGTTGCGTGAGGGGCATGGGGCAGTCCTTCCAGCGGGTCAACTTGGTCGTATCCCGATCATCTGGGCCTGTCCACGTTTGTTGACAGGGCAGGGCCGCGCGGGTCAGCTTTGGCAGGGCCGAGGGATGGGGCGGCTTGGCAGTTGACGCGACTCAGGCTTCATGCCTATTAATGAACAAGCGTTCAATAAATACGGGCTCGTTGATCTCTGGGAGGGATGCCATGTTCACCGCGACGATGAAATTCGACCTTGGCGAGGATGTGAATGCGCTGCGCGAAATGGTGCACCGCTGGGCGCAGGACCGGATCAAGCCGATGGCGGGCAAGATCGACAGCAGCAATGAATTCCCGGCCGAACTGTGGCGCGAGATGGGTGATCTGGGTCTGCTGGGCATCACGGTGGACGAGGAATTCGGCGGCGCGGGAATGGGCTATCTGGCCCATGTCATCGCGGTCGAGGAAATCGCGCGGGCCAGCGCAAGCGTCAGCCTGTCTTACGGCGCCCATTCCAACCTCTGCGTCAACCAGATCAGTCTGAACGGGACAGAGGCGCAGAAGCGCAAGTATCTGCCCGGTCTGGTCAGTGGCGCGCATGTGGGCGCGCTGGCCATGTCCGAACCGGGGGCGGGCAGCGATGTGGTGTCGATGAAGCTGCGCGCGGAAAAGCGCAACGATCACTACCGGCTGAACGGCAACAAATACTGGATCACCAACGGCCCCGATGCCGATACGCTTGTCGTCTATGCCAAGACAGACCCGGAGGCGGGATCGAAGGGGATCACGGCGTTCCTGATCGAGAAGACCATGAAGGGCTTTTCGACCAGCAAGCATTTCGACAAGCTGGGAATGCGCGGATCGAACACGGCCGAGCTGATCTTCGAGGATTGCGAAGTGCCCTTCGAGAATATCCTGGGCGAGGAGGGGCGCGGCGTGCGCGTCCTCATGTCCGGCTTGGATTACGAGCGTGTGGTGCTGTCTGGCATCGGCACCGGCATCATGGCCGCCTGTCTGGACGAGATCATGCCCTATATGGCCGAGCGCAAGCAGTTCGGGCAAAGCATCGGGAATTTCCAGCTGATGCAGGGCAAGATGGCCGATATGTATACGGCGATGAATTCGGCCCGCGCCTATGTCTATGAAGTGGCCAAGGCCTGCGACCGGGGCGAGGTGACGCGGGCCGATGCCGCCGCATGCGTCCTTTATGCCAGCGAAGAGGCGATGAAAGTCTCGCATCAGGCGGTGCAGGCGATGGGCGGCGCGGGTTTCCTTGCCGATGCACCCGTGGCGCGCATCTTCCGCGATGCCAAGCTGATGGAGATCGGCGCCGGCACCTCGGAAATCCGCCGCATGCTGGTGGGCCGCGAGATGATGGCGGCGATGGCATGAAGATCCCGCCCGCCGTGCTGCTGGTGATCGCCGTGTTGACGGTGGCGGCGGGCACGCTGGGCTATGTTGCGGGGATGCGGCAGGCGGCGCTGACCGAGACGGATGTGATCGTGGCCTATGCCAACCGCTATGTGGCCGAGAAAGGGCTGGAGCCCGAGGCCATTCGGCGCTGCCATGCCGTGCCGGGGGCCGCGGAACGGGTCTGGCTGGTGGTTGTCTGCGCGGAAGGCACCGAGGCGGAACGGGCCTATTTCGTGGCGCCGGGTGGGGCCTTGCTGCATGTGGGACGGGCCGCGGACACCCCCTTCGCTGCGCCTCTGGCACCGGAGGCGTGATGCTGGAACCGGGCCGCAGCTATGACGATCTGGTGGCGGGGTTTCGCTGGAACCTGCCCAAGCGGTTGAACATGGCGCATCAGGTCTGTGACGATTGGGCCGCGCGTGACCCCGACAGGCTGGCCATCCTCGATCTGTCAGAAGGCGGGGTGCAGCGCGTCACCTATGGCGACTTGCGACGCATGGCCGAAGGTCTGGCGCATGCCTTGGCCGCACGCGGCGTGGCGCGGGGCGACCGGGTCGGGGTGCTGCGCTCGCAAGCGGCATGGACGGCGGCGGCGCATATCGCGATCTGGAAACTGGGCGCGGTGTCGATCCCGCTGTTCAAGCTGTTCGGCACGGATGCCCTGCGGACACGTCTGACCGATGCCGGGGCGCATGTGGTGGTGAGCGATCCCGAAGGGGTGGCCTTGCTGGATGGCTTCGATCTGGACGTGCTGGTGCCCGAAGGCATGGACCTGCCCGATACGCCCTTCGAAACAGCAGATACCGGCCCGGATGATCCGGCAGTTCTGATCTACACGTCAGGCACCACAGGCGCCCCCAAGGGTGCGCTGCACGGGCACCGCATCCTGACCGGCCATCTGCCGGGGGTCGAGATCAGCCATGATCTGTTGGGGCGGCCCGGTGATTGCCTCTGGACCCCTGCGGATTGGGCCTGGATCGGGGGGCTGTTCGATGTGCTGATGCCGGGGCTGGCGCTGGGCGTGCCGGTCGTCGCGGCGCGGATGGCGAAATTCAGCGTGGCAGAATGCCTGGACGTCATCGCGCGTGGCGGCGTGCGCAATGTGTTCTTTCCGCCCACGGCGCTGCGCATGCTCAAGGCGGCGGATGCCGTCGTGCCGGGGTTGCGCTCGGTCGCCAGCGGCGGCGAGCCATTGGGGGCCGAGATGCTGGACTGGGGGCGGCGGGCCTTTGGCCTCAGCATCAACGAATTCTACGGCCAGACCGAATGCAACATGGTGGCGTCAAGCTGTGGTGCCCTTTTCAGCCCGAAACCGGGCTTCATCGGGCGCGCCGTGCCCGGTTTCGACGTGGCGGTGATCGACGATCAGGGGCAAGCCACAACCGGCGAGGGCGATATCGCCATCCGCCGGGGTGCGGCCTCGATGATGCTGGGCTACTGGAACCGGCCCGAGGCCACCGCCGAGAAGTTCCGGGGCGACTGGATGCTGACCGGGGATCGCGGCCTCATCGAAGGTGGATTCATCCGCTTCGTGGGCCGCGATGATGATGTCATCACCTCGGCCGGCTATCGCATCGGCCCGGCCGAGATCGAGGATGGCCTGCTGACCCATCCCGCCGTGGTCACCGTGGGCGTTGTGGGCAAACCCGACCCGCTCAGGACCGAGATCGTCAAGGCCTATGTCGTCCTCAAGCCGGGCTACAGCCCCTCAGACGCTTTGGCCGCCGAACTGGCAGACCACGTCAAGACGCGGGTGGCCCAGCATGCCTATCCGCGCGAGATCGGATTTCTGGATGCCCTGCCGATGACCGTGACCGGCAAGGTGATCCGCAAGGACTTGAAGGCCCGCGCCATGCGGGAAAGGGAGAGTGCGACATGAAACTGACATCCCAGGCGATTCCCTCGTCCGAGGCGTTCCAGACCAACCGGGCAGGGCATCTGGAGGCGCTGAAACTGGTGCAAGCGGCGGCCGAAGCGGCAGCGGCAGGCGGCGGCGACAAGGCCCGCGCGCGGCATCTGGAACGTGGCAAGATGCTGCCGCGCGACCGGGTGGCCAATCTGCTGGACCCCGGCTCGCCCTTTCTGGAAATCGGGGCCACGGCGGCGCATGGCATGTATGACGGGGCGGCCCCCGGTGCGGGTGTCATCGCGGGCGTGGGCCGTGTGCATGGCACCGAGGTCATGGTGGTGTGCAACGATGCCACCGTGAAGGGCGGCACCTATTACCCGATGACCGTCAAGAAACACCTGCGCGCGCAGGAGATTGCCGAGGAAAACCACCTTCCCTGCATCTATCTGGTCGATAGCGGCGGCGCGAACCTGCCCAATCAGGACGAGGTCTTCCCCGACCGCGACCATTTCGGGCGCATCTTCTATAATCAGGCGCGGATGAGCGCCAAGGGCATCCCGCAGATCGCGGTCGTCATGGGCTCCTGCACCGCAGGCGGCGCTTACGTGCCCGCCATGTCCGATGTCACGATCATCGTGCGCGATCAGGGCACGATCTTTCTGGCCGGTCCTCCCTTGGTCAAGGCGGCGACGGGCGAGGTTGTGACCGCCGAGGATCTGGGTGGCGGCGATGTGCACACGCGCCTGTCGGGCGTGGCCGATTATCTGGCCGAGGATGACGCTCATGCGCTGGCGCTGGCCCGCCGCGCGGTCAGCCATCTGAACCGCGCCAAACCCGCCACCGTGCAATGGCAGACCTCCGAAGAGCCAGCCTATGACCCTGACGAGATTCTGGGCGTCGTCCCCGCCGACCTGCGCACGCCCTATGACATCCGCGAGGTGATCGCGCGTGTGGTCGATGGCAGCCGCTTTGACGAGTTCAAACCCCGCTTCGGCGAAACGCTGGTCACAGGCTTTGCCCATATCCGCGGATGCCCCGTGGGGATCGTCGCCAATAACGGCGTGCTTTTCTCCGAAGCCGCCCAGAAAGGCGCGCATTTCGTGGAACTCTGCTCGCAGCGCAAGATCCCGCTGGTGTTCTTGCAGAACATCACCGGTTTCATGGTGGGCCGCAAATATGAAAACGAAGGCATCGCCCGCCACGGCGCCAAGATGGTGACGGCGGTCGCCAGCACGAACGTGCCCAAGATCACCATGGTCGTGGGCGGCTCGTTCGGCGCGGGCAATTACGGCATGGCGGGGCGCGCCTATCAGCCGCGTTTCATGTGGTCATGGCCCAATTCCCGCATCAGCGTGATGGGCGGCGAACAGGCGGCAGGGGTGCTGGCCACCGTGCGCCGCGAGGGGATCGAACGGGCCGGCGGCACATGGTCGGCGGAAGATGAGGCCGCATTCAAGCGCCCCACCATCGAGATGTTCGAGCGCCAGTCGCACCCGCTCTACGCCTCGGCCCGGCTCTGGGATGACGGCATCATCGACCCGCGCCGCGCCCGCGATGTGCTGGCACTGTCGCTCTCTGCGGCGCTCTGCGCACCGATCGAGGACACGCGCTTCGGCGTGTTCCGGATGTGACCATGACCTTAGCCGAAGCTCTAGCCCTTTATCCCGGTTCCGGCAGTTTCCGCTTCGGTGACAGCCGTGCGCTGAACGCGCAGATCCTCGATCTGGTGCGGCAGGGGCGCAAGACCGTGACCTGTGACGCGGTGACGAATTTCGCCAGTCGCGGCGAACCCCTGCCGGTACCGGGGCGCGTCGACATCGCGCTGGACTGGGACAGCGTGCCGGTCCTTGCGATCCGAACGGTCGATGTGACCCGGATGCCGTTTTCGGCCATGACCGAGGATCTGGTCACCGATCAGGGCGAATTCAGCGATCTGGATGACTGGCGCGCAGGCTACCGCGCCTACCTGTCCCGTGCCGGGCTCTTTTCGCCGGACGTCGAGATGCTGGTTGAGCGTTTCACCGTGGTCGAGGTCTTTGCATGACCTTTGCCCTGTTTCTTCTTGCCGTAAATATCCCGGGGAGCGCGAGGGGCTGGCCCTTCGCTGCCCGGCCGCAGCCCGCACAAGCGCCTGAAAAGGAGTTCCCATGTTTGACACCATCCTGATCGCCAACCGGGGCGAGATTGCCATTCGTGTCGCGCGCACCGCCCGCGCCATGGGGCTGCGGACAGTCGCCGTCTATTCCGATGCCGATGCCGGGGCCGCGCATGTCGCCGCCTGCGACGCGGCGGTGCATATCGGCGGCGCGGCCCCGGCGGACAGCTATCTGCGCGGCGACCGGATCATCAAGGCGGCGCTGGACACAGGCGCGCAGGCGATCCATCCGGGTTATGGCTTTTTGTCGGAAAACCCCGCATTCGTGGATGCGGTGGTGGCGGCTGGCCTCGTGTTCATAGGACCATCGGCAGATGCGATCCGGGCCATGGGATTGAAGGACGCGGCCAAGGCGCTGATGGAGAAGGCGGGCGTGCCCGTGGTGCCCGGCTATCACGGGGCCAATCAGGACCCCGAACATCTGGCGGGGGCCGCGGATGCCATCGGATACCCCGTTCTGATCAAGGCCGTCGCGGGCGGCGGCGGCAAGGGGATGCGGCTGGTGGACAGCCCCGCCCGCTTTGCCGAGGCGCTGGAAAGCGCCCGCTCCGAGGCGCAGAACGCTTTCGGCAACCCCGATGTGCTGGTCGAGAAATATATCGAGAAGCCCCGCCATATCGAGGTGCAGGTCTTCGGCGACGGCACCCGCGCTGTCCATCTGTTCGAACGCGATTGCTCGCTCCAGCGCCGCCACCAGAAGGTGATCGAGGAGGCCCCCGCGCCCGGCATGACGGCGGAGGTGCGCGAGGCCATGGGCCGGGCCGCCGTCCGCGCGGCAGAGGCCATCGGCTATAGCGGGGCAGGCACCATCGAATTCATCGTGGATGGTAGCCGGGGCCTGCGCACCGACGGGTTCTGGTTCATGGAAATGAACACGCGGTTGCAGGTGGAGCATCCGGTGACCGAAGCCATCACCGGCGTCGATCTGGTCGAATGGCAGTTGCGCGTCGCGGCAGGCGAGCCCTTGCCCGCCCGGCAGGAGGATCTGACGATCAAGGGCCATGCCTTTGAATCCCGGCTTTACGCCGAGGATGTGCCCGCAGGCTTTCTGCCCGCCACCGGCACGCTGGCGCATCTGGCCTTTCCGACGGGGGCCCGCGCGGACAGCGGTGTGCGCACGGGCGACACGATCAGCCCCTTCTATGATCCGATGATCGCCAAGATCATCACCCATGGCCCCACCCGCGATGTGGCTCTGGCGCGGATGCGCGGCGCGTTGGCGGGCACGCAGGTGGCCGGGACGGTCACGAATCTGGGGTTTCTCTCCGCACTCTGCGCGCATCCCGGCTTTGCGGCGGGGGATGTGGATACCGGGTTGATCGGGCGCGATCTGGCGGCGCTGACCCTGACTCCGGCAGCAACGCATGCGGATGGGGCCTTGGCCGCGCTGGCCGCACTCGATCTGCTGGGGGGCGCTTGGGATATCGGGCTGACCCTGTGGCAACCGCTGGAACGCGCGGTGATGCTGTCGCATGACGGGGCCGAGATCACGGCGCGGGTGGTCTGCGATGGGCCGGACACGCGGCGCGTGGTTCTGGACGGGGCAGAGGTCACGGCCCGTCGGCAAGGCGGGCGCTGGCATCTGGACGGGCAGGTGGCCCCTGCGGTGCGGGTGACGGGCGATCTGGTGACGGTCTTCACCGGCGCGGGGCTGGGGTTCCGCGTGATCGACCCGCTGGCGCGGGCGGCCGGGGCCACCGGCGACGGCAATCTGATCGAGGCACCGATGCCCGGCATGGTCAAGGCAGTCTTTGCCAAGGCTGGCCAATCCGTGCAGGCGGGCGACCGTCTGGCCGTGCTCGAGGCGATGAAGATGGAACATGCCCTGCTGGCCGCCCGCGACGGGGTGGTGGCCGAAGTGCTGGTGAGCGCAGGCACGCAGGTCGAGGCCGGCGCCGCGCTTGTGCGGCTTGAAGCCAGCGAGGGGGGCGCATGATCACGCTGCATCATTGCCCGCAAAGCCGCTCGATGCGGGTGCTGTGGCTGCTGGAGGAGTTGGACGTGCCCTATCGCGTGCAGGTCCGCGCCTTCGACAAAAGCCTGCGCGCGCCTGAATTCCTCAGCCTCTCGCCCGCAGGCCGCGTGCCTGCGCTGGAAATCGACGGTGAGCGGATGTTCGAGAGTGCCGCGATCATGGAATACCTCTGCGAACGCTTTCAGGATGCGGGCTTGGGCCGTCTGCCGGGGGACATGGACCGCATGGCCTGGCTGGTCTGGCTGCATTTCGCGGAAACCATCAGCCAGCATGTGGCGGCGCTGACCCAGCAGCATATCCTGCTGTATGACGATGCCACCCGCAGCCCGATCGTGATGAAGCTGGAAGCCGCGCGTCTGATGAAATGCTATGCGGCCATCGAGGCGCGGCTGAGCACGCCGGTCGAGAACCGCGACAGCCTTCTGACCAGTGGCTTTTCGGCCTGTGACATTGCCGTGGGGCAGGCGGTCTATCTGGCGCGGCATTTCGCAAAGACCGACGGGTTCCCCGAGCTGGAGGCCTGGATGGACCGGATCATGGATCGGGACGGGTTCCGCGCGGCGCTGCCCAAGCCGGAGGAGGCACTGATCTATACCCAGCCCTTCTATCCGGCGTGGGAGCAGGCGGCGGGGGCGGAATGAGTATTTGGGGCAAGATGAAAGGGCGGCGCTGATGGGTGGAACTGTCGAGATTTTCGAGGTCGGCCCGCGCGATGGCTTGCAGAACGAAAAGCGCGCCATTCCGGTGGCCGACAAGATCGCGCTGGTCGATTGCCTGAGCGGGGCCGGGTTTCGCCGGATCGAGGTGGCGAGTTTCGTCAGCCCCAAATGGGTGCCGCAGATGGCCGACAGCGCCGATGTGCTGGCGGGTATCCGGCGGGTGCCGGGTGTCCGCTATGCCGCGTTGACGCCCAACATGAAGGGGCTGGAAGGCGCGCTGGCCGCGCGCGCCGATGAGGTGGCGATCTTCGGATCGGCCTCGGAAGGGTTCAGCCGCGCCAATATCAACGCAAGCATCGCCGAGAGCCTGGAACGCTTTGCCCCGGTGGCCGAGGCGGCAAAGGCGGCGGGTTTGCCGGTGCGGGGCTATGTCTCTTGCGTGACCGATTGCCCCTATGACGGGGCGGTCGAACCGGGTGCTGTGGCGCGGGTGGCAGCGGCGCTGTTTGCCATGGGCTGCTACGAGATCAGCCTTGGCGATACGATCGGGCAGGGGCGGCCCGAGACGATTGACGCCATGCTGGCGGCGGTGCTGGAGGTGGTGCCCGCCGGGCAACTGGCCGGGCATTACCATGATACGGCGGGCCGCGCGCTGGAGAATATCGAGGTGTCCTTGACGCGCGGGCTGCGGGTGTTCGATGCCGCCGTGGGCGGATTGGGTGGTTGCCCCTACGCGCCGGGGGCGGCTGGCAATGTGGCGACCGAGGCGGTGCATGCGCGGCTGCTCGCGCTGGGCTATGAGACGGGACTTGATGCCGGTATTCTGGCGCGGGCGGCGGATATGGCGCGCGCCATGAGGGGGCAGGGATGAGCTATCAGACACTCGAGATTGAGAAAGACACGCGTGGCGTGGCCACTCTCTGGCTGGCACGGGCGGACAAGCACAACGCGCTGAACGCGGCGATGATGGCGGACCTGACCGATGCGGCGCGGGTGCTGGGCGCGGACGATACCGTGCGCGTCGTCGTGCTGGCGGCGCGGGGTGTCACCTTCTGCGCGGGCGGCGATCTGGGCTGGATGCAGGACCAGATGGCGGCGGATGCCGAGACGCGCGGGCGCGAGGCGGCCAAACTCGCCTGGATGCTGCAGGCGCTGAATACGCTGCCCAAACCCCTGATTGGCCGCGTGCAGGGCAACGCCTTTGGCGGCGGGGTCGGCATGGCCTCGGTCTGCGATATCGCGATCGGGGTGGATACGGCCCTGATGGGGCTGACCGAGACGCGGCTGGGCCTGATCCCGGCCACTATCAGCCCCTATGTCTGCGCCCGCATGGGCGAGGCGCGGGCGCGGCGGGTGTTCATGTCGGGGCGCCGTTTCGGAGCGGATGAGGCGGTGGCGCTTGGCCTGCTGACGCGGGCTGTGCCGGTCGATGCGCTGGATCAGGCCATCGAGGCCGAGGTGGCGCCCTATCTGGACTGCGCGCCGCGGGCCGTGGCGCGGGCCAAGGCCTTGCTGCGCCATCTGGGTCCGGTGATCGACGAGGCGACCATCGCCCACACGATCGGCGAATTGACCGCCTGCTGGGAAGGCGAGGAAGCCGTCGAAGGGATCGGCGCTTTCTTTGCCAAGCGCAGACCGGGCTGGCAGGGCTGAAACGGCCGCGCACGGGACGGCGTCAGAATCGCGCAAGGTGATGCCGCGTCGCGGCATATTCGGTCCAATGTGTTGAATAGTCAGACGATCTTTCGCAACGACAGACCGGCGAATTGCCGCATCGCGCGGTCCGGACTTTGGTATCCCGTTGTATACGTTGTCTTTTTTGAACAGGTTCAAAACAGCGAATATGACAGCGGCTCGGTTGACCCTGACCGGGGGCAGGAGTAAACCTGCGCGCAAACCTGTAGCCAGCAGATTGCGCCTTGATGCGCGAAAGGAGCCACTCTTGGAAGGGATGCTGCGAGAATATCTGCCGATCCTCGTGTTTCTGGCCATCGCCATCGGACTGGGCCTTGTCCTGATCCTGTCCGCCGTGATCATCGCCGTGCGCAACCCAGACCCGGAAAAGGTCAGCGCCTATGAATGCGGCTTCAACGCCTTTGACGATGCGCGGATGAAATTCGATGTCCGGTTCTATCTGGTGTCGATCCTGTTCATCATCTTCGATCTGGAGATTGCCTTCCTGTTTCCCTGGGCCGTCGCCTTTCAGGACATCAGCATGACGGGCTTCTGGTCCATGATGGTATTCCTGGCCGTGCTGACAGTGGGCTTTGCCTATGAGTGGAAGAAGGGGGCCCTGGAATGGGAGTGATGACGGGTGCCAATACCGCAGGCGGCGACCGCGAACACGCGACGCAGGCCCTGAACGCCGAACTGGCGGACAAGGGGTTCTTGCTGACCTCGACCGAGGATATCATCAACTGGGCGCGCACGGGATCGCTGCACTGGATGACCTTCGGTCTGGCCTGCTGCGCGGTCGAGATGATGCACACCTCGATGCCGCGCTATGATGCCGAGCGTTTCGGGATCGCCCCGCGCGCCAGCCCCCGCCAGTCCGACCTGATGATCGTGGCCGGCACCCTGACCAACAAGATGGCGCCCGCGCTGCGCAAGGTCTATGACCAGATGCCGGAACCGCGTTACGTCATCTCGATGGGCAGCTGCGCCAATGGCGGTGGCTATTACCACTACAGCTATTCCGTGGTGCGCGGCTGCGACCGGATCGTGCCCGTGGATGTCTATGTGCCGGGCTGCCCGCCGACCGCCGAGGCGCTGCTCTACGGCCTGATGCAGTTGCAGCGCAAGATCCGCCGCACCGGAACAATCGTCCGCTGACCAGCACGGCCCTAAAGTGGGCCGGCGGCCGCACCCAGAAGGAACGACATGATGAGTGATGCGCTGAACGAATTGGGACAGCATATCGCGGCCCGCAGGCCCGAATGCGTGCTGTCCTGGGATGTGAGCCATGACGAGCTGAACATGGATATCGCCCCCGCGAATATCGAGGATTTCGTCGAGTTCCTGAAGGTCGACCGCAACTGCCGTTTCTCGACTTTGGTGGACCTGACCGCCGTGGACTATCCGGGTCGCGAAAAGCGCTTCGACGTGGTCTATCACTTCCTGTCGATGTATCGGAACCAGCGCATCCGTTTGCGCGTGGCCATCCGCGAAGATGAGATGGTCCATTCGATCACGAACATTCACCCCTCGGCCAACTGGTTCGAACGGGAGGTGTTCGACATGTTCGGCATCCTGTTCTCGGGCCACCCGGACCTGCGCCGCATCCTGACCGATTACGGCTTTCGCGGGCATCCGCTGCGCAAGGATTTTCCGACCACCGGCTATACCGAGGTCCGCTATGACGAGGCGCAGAAGCGCGTTGTCTATGAACCGGTCAATCTGGTGCAGGAATACCGCCAGTTCGATTTCATGAGTCCCTGGGAAGGGGCGCAATACATTCTTCCGGGTGACGAGAAGAAAGAGGGGGCGAAGTGATGGACGGCTCCAAGGGATTCAACGACGCCCAGACGGGCGAGCAGAAGATCCGCAACTTCAACATCAACTTCGGCCCGCAGCACCCTGCCGCGCATGGTGTGCTGCGTCTTGTGCTGGAGCTGGACGGCGAGATCGTGGAGCGCTGCGACCCGCATATCGGCCTGCTGCACCGTGGCACCGAAAAGCTGATGGAAAGCCGGACCTATCTGCAGAACCTGCCTTATTTTGACCGGCTGGATTACGTGGCTCCGATGAATCAGGAACATGCCTGGTGTCTGGCCATCGAAAAGCTGACCGGGGTGGAAGTGCCGCGCCGCGCCAGCCTGATCCGGGTGCTGTATTCGGAAATGGGGCGCATCCTCAGCCATCTGCTGAACGTGACCACGCAGGCGATGGACGTGGGCGCGCTGACCCCGCCGCTCTGGGGATTTGAAGAGCGTGAAAAGCTGATGATCTTCTATGAGCGGGCCTGTGGCGCGCGCCTGCATGCGGCCTATTTCCGGCCCGGCGGCGTGCATCAGGACCTGCCCGACGATCTGCTCGACGATATCGACACATGGGCCGTGGAATTTCCCAAACTGCTGGCCGATATCGACGGTCTGCTGACCGAGAACCGCGTGTTCAAGCAGCGCAACTGCGACATCGGCGTGGTCACCGAAGAGGATATCCAGAATTACGGCTTCTCGGGCGTGATGGTGCGCGGCTCCGGTCTGGCCTGGGATCTGCGGCGCGCGCAACCCTATGAATGCTATGACGAATTCGACTTCCAGATTCCGGTCGGCAAGAATGGCGATTGCTATGACCGCTATCTGGTGCGGATGGAGGAGATGCGCCAGTCCACCAGCATCATGCGGCAGGCAATCGCCAAGCTGCGGGTGGAGAAGGGCGATGTGATGGCGCGCGGCAAGATCACGCCGCCCAAGCGTGGCGAGATGAAGACCTCGATGGAAGCGCTGATCCATCACTTCAAGCTGTATACCGAAGGCTTCCGTGTCCCCGCGGGCGAGGTTTACGCCGCTGTCGAGGCCCCCAAGGGCGAGTTCGGCGTCTATCTGGTCGCTGATGGCACGAACAGGCCCTATCGCGCCAAGCTGCGCGCGCCGGGCTATCTGCATCTGCAGGCGATGGATCACGTCGCGCGCGGCCACCAGTTGGCCGATGTGGCGGCGATCATCGGCACCATGGATGTCGTGTTCGGGGAGATTGACCGTTGAAGAACCTGATGCGTTTCCCTGGCCTGACCCTGGGCGCCGGCCTGCTTCTGGCGGCCTGCGCCGTGCCGCCGCAAGGCACGAGCCCGCAGGATATCGCCAATTACGAGGCCGCCGTCGCCAGTATCGGCTGCAGCCTTGTGACCGAGCCGGATTATCTGGCCGTGGGTCTGCAGACCGGCCTGAGCCGCGAGCAGTTGTTGGGCGTGACCCAGTATCAATTGGCCGCGCGCCGCGCCGTAAGCCTGCCCGAGGGCGGGATCAAACTGACCACCGGAGTCTGTGCCTGATGCTTCGCCGTCTCTATCATGACCAACCCGCCAGTTTCGCCTTCACGCCCGCCAACCGGGCTTGGGCCGAGGCGCAGATCACCAAATATCCCGAAGGCCGTCAGGCATCCGCGATCATTCCGCTGCTCTGGCGCGCGCAGGAACAGGAAGGCTGGCTGACCCGGCCCGCGATCGAATATGTGGCCGATATGCTGGGCATGGCCTATATGCGGGCGCTGGAAGTGGCCTCGTTCTACTTCATGTTCCAGCTGCAACCCGTTGGTTCTGTGGCACATTTCCAGATTTGCGGCACTACGACCTGCATGATCTGCGGGGCCGAGGATCTGGTGGCGGTCTGCCGCGACAAGATCGCCGACAAACCCCACACTCTCAGCGCCGACGGCAAGTTCAGCTGGGAAGAGGTGGAATGTCTGGGCTCTTGCGCCAATGCGCCGATGGCCCAGATCGGCAAGGATTACTATGAGGATCTGACCGCCGCGCGCCTGGCCGAGATCATCGACGAGCTGGCCGCAGGCAAGGTGCCGGTGCCCGGTCCGCAGAACGGGCGCTATGCGTCTGAGCCGCTGTCGGGTCTGACCAGCCTCAAGGAGATGGACAGCGGCAAGACTCAGTATAACGCCAGCGTGCAACTGGCCGTGGATATCGGCGATACCATCAAGCGCATCGACGGCACCGAAGTGCCGCTGACCGCGCCCTGGCAGGGCGGTGCCGTCAAGCAGACCCCCCGTGCGTCAAAGCCCGCCGCGGCGAAAGCGCCCGTGCCGGATGAGGCCCAGAAGATCGGCAAACCCCCGGTCAAACCCTCGGCGACGCCGACACCCGAAGCCGGGGCTGGAACCAAACCGCAGACCATGACGGCACCGCGCGAGGCAGGGGCCGATAATCTGAAGCTGATCAAGGGCGTCGGTCCCAAGCTGGAAGCCATGCTGCACAAGATGGGTTTTTTCCATTTCGACCAGATCGCCAAGTGGTCCGCTGCCGAAGTGGCCTGGGTTGATGAGAACCTTGAAGGGTTCAAGGGCCGCGTGACCCGTGACGACTGGGTCGCACAGGCCACGGTGCTGGCCGAAGGGGGCGAGACTGATTTCTCCAACCGTGCTAAGAAGGGCGAGGTCTGAACAGGGACCGACCGGATAGCAAAAAGGAGTTGGAACGATGGGTGAGCCGATGAAGAAGACCAGTTGCCAGATCGCCTGTTGGGCGATGGGCGCGGGTGCGGGCTTTGTGGCCTTCGTCATGTTGATGGCGTTGGGTGACTGGAGTTTCATTCAGGCGGTCTTCGGGGCAGCCGTTGTGTTCATCGTGCTGGGTGGCCTTCTGTCGTGGATCCTGTGCAAGCCGCTGCCCGCTCTGGGCGAGATCAAGGCGGGCATGGACGAGCTTGACGCGACACCCGCCCCCAAGGCCGAGTCCGTCTCTGCACCCGTCGCCGCCGCGCCTGCACCTGTGGCGGCGCAACCCGCCTCTGCCGCACCCGTGGCCGAGGTCAAGTCGGCCGAGGTCAAGTCGGGCACCCTTCTGGAAGGCGAGAAGGAACTCGCCTCCCGCAAGGGCAACTGGAGCTATCAGGCCGAGGCTGCACCTGCCCCTGCTGCGACGGTGACGAGCAAGCCAAAGGCAAAGACAGAGGCAACTGCCGCACCTGTAGCGGCCGCTGAGGGGGCCAAGCCGGCCACCTTGACGGCAGCGCGCGGAGGTCAGGCAGACAACCTCAAGGAAATCAAGGGCGTGGGTCCGAAGCTCGAGGCGATGTTGCACGGGATGGGGTTCTATCACTTCGACCAGATCGCCGCCTGGACCGCAGCCGAAGTGGCTTGGGTCGATGAGAATCTGACCGGCTTCAAGGGCCGTGCGACCCGCGACGACTGGGTGGGGCAGGCGAAGATCCTTGCCAGCGGCGGCGAGACCGCATTTTCGAAACGCGTGGAAGATGGCGACGTCTATTGACGCCGCAGGACCACAACCGGAACAGGACATGACACGGGAACGGGATACAGAACTGGCACGCAAGGGACGCATGGCCGCGATGATCATCGCGGGCACGGCTGTGTTCTGGGTTCTGGCGATCCTGCTGGGCGGACAACTCGGTCTGACCCAGCGCACCCGCGCCCTGTTCGATCTGATGGCTCTGGCAGGGTTTGTCTGGGCCATCGTGATAATTTTTCAAATCTGGCGTCTGCGCCAGAGTGACAAGGGAAAGCCGTGATGCTGAAGGATCAGGACCGCATTTTCACCAACCTCTACGGCATGCATGACCGCACGCTGAAAGGGGCGATGGCGCGCGGGCATTGGGATGGCACGGCGAACATCCTCAAGAACGGGCGCGACTGGATCATCTCGCAGATGAAGGCTTCGGGCCTGCGCGGGCGCGGCGGGGCGGGCTTCCCGACCGGCCTCAAATGGTCCTTCATGCCCAAGGAAAGCGATGGCCGCCCGGCCTATCTGGTGGTCAATGCGGACGAATCCGAACCGGGCACCTGCAAGGACCGCGAGATCATGCGCCATGATCCGCATACCCTGATCGAAGGCTGCCTGATCGCGTCCTTCGCGATGAACGCGCATGCCTGCTATATCTATATCCGCGGCGAGTATATCCGCGAGAAAGAGGCGCTTCAGGCCGCGATCGACGAAGCCTATGAGGCGGGTCTTGTGGGCAAGAACGCCTGCAAGTCGGGCTGGGATTTCGACATCTACCTGCACCACGGCGCAGGCGCCTATATCTGCGGCGAGGAAACCGCCCTGCTGGAAAGCCTTGAAGGCAAAAAGGGCATGCCCCGCATGAAGCCGCCATTCCCGGCGGGCGCGGGTCTTTACGGATGCCCCACCACGGTGAACAACGTGGAATCCATCGCGGTGGTCCCCACCATCCTGCGGCGCGGGCCGGAATGGTTCGCGGGCTTTGGCCGCCCCAACAACGCGGGCACCAAGCTGTTCGCGATCTCGGGCCATGTGAACAACCCCTGCGTGGTCGAAGAGGCGATGTCGATCAGTTTCGAGGAACTGATCGAAACCCATTGCGGCGGCATCCGCGGCGGCTGGGACAACCTCAAGGCGGTCATCCCCGGCGGGTCCTCCGTGCCGATGATCCCGGGCCACGCGATGCGCGATGCGATCATGGATTTCGACTACCTGCGTGAACAGCGTTCGGGCCTCGGCACGGCGGCGGTGATCGTCATGGACAACTCCACCGATGTCATCAAGGCGATCTGGCGGCTGTCCAAGTTCTACAAGCATGAAAGCTGCGGCCAGTGCACCCCCTGCCGCGAAGGCACGGGCTGGATGATGCGCGTCATGGACCGCCTGGTGAAGGGCGAGGCCGAGGTCGAAGAGATCGACATGCTGCTCGACGTGACCAAGCAGGTCGAAGGTCACACGATCTGCGCCCTTGGCGACGCCGCGGCATGGCCCATCCAGGGCCTGATCCGGCATTTCCGCGACGAGATCGAGGACCGCATCAAGCACAAGCGCACGGGCCGCGTCAGCGCCGTGGCGGCGGAGTGATGGTCATGCGGGCAAGCCTTCTGGCACTGGGTGCCGTGGTGGCGCTGACGGGATGCGGTGTGGTCTCGAACGTCACGGACCGGATCACCGGCAGCGGCCGTCAGGCATTTGACGGGCAGTTCTTCCGCGCCAGTCTGGCCTTCGACCGCGAGGCGCCGGCCGATTTCGTCGTGCGTGTGCAGGATGCCGGAAGATCCGTGACCGGCGCGCGCGAGGCAGGCCGCTATGAGGCGACCAAGCATTGCATCGAGTTTTTCGGCAATTCCGCCGCCGTCTGGGCCGTCGGCCCCGACAGCCCGGACGAGGCGCTGGTGTTCGATGGCGGCGCGCTTGTTCTGACGGGGCGCTGCGAGGGATGATGCAGGTCAGGGTCATATCGCGGATGGCAGGGGGGCTGATATTGCATAGCAGCCCGTCCCGGACCCATCTGTGCCGGACGGGACGGGGGCAGCCTGCTGCCCGCCGCCCACGTGGCATGGAAGGAGCGATGACATGCGTATGACCTTGTTCGGACAGAAATCCCTGATGGCGGCCCTCCTGGTGCTGGCCTTGGCGGCACCTGCGGTGGCAGCGGGCAAGCCTGCCTTGCGCGATCTGCCGCAGATCGACGACCGGATGCTCTGGGTGGCCATCGCCATCGAGATCAGCGACCGCTGCGACAGCATCGACCCGCGGACAGTGCGGGGACTGAGCTATCTGTGGAACATCCGCTCGGAGGCGCAGAAGCTTGGCTACTCGAACGCCGAGATCAAGGCCTATGTGGACAGCGACGCCGAAAAGGCACGGATGCGCGCACGGGGCGAGGACTATGTCCGTGCCCAAGGCCTGAACCCAGAGAATGACGCCGACCTGTGCAAACTCGGTCAGGCGGAAATCGCGAAGGGCAGCCAGATCGGCGCCTTCCTGAGAATGAAGTGAGATCAAATGGCTGACCTACGCAAGATCATCATCGACGGGCATGAAGTCGAAGTCGAGGGCGCGCTGACCCTGATCCAGGCCTGTGAACTGGCCGGGGTCGAAGTGCCCCGTTTCTGCTATCACGAGCGGCTGTCCATTGCGGGCAACTGCCGGATGTGTCTGGTCGAGGTCGTGGGCGGCCCGCCCAAGCCCGCCGCCTCCTGCGCGATGCAGGTGCGCGATCTGCGCCCCGGCCCGGAAGGTCAGCCCCCGGTGGTCAAGACCAACAGCCCGATGGTCAAGAAGGCGCGCGAAGGCGTGATGGAATTCCTGCTGATCAACCATCCGCTGGATTGCCCGATCTGCGATCAGGGCGGCGAGTGCGATCTTCAGGATCAGGCGATGGCCTACGGCGTCGATTTCAGCCGTTACCGTGAACCCAAGCGCGCGACCGAGGATCTGGATCTGGGCCCGCTGGTGGAAACCCACATGACGCGCTGCATCTCCTGCACGCGCTGCGTGCGCTTCACGACCGAGGTGGCGGGGATCACCCAGATGGGCCAGACCGGACGCGGCGAGGATAGCGAGATCACCTCCTATCTGGGCGAGACGCTGGACAGCAACCTTCAGGGCAACATCATCGACCTGTGCCCGGTGGGCGCGCTGGTGTCCAAGCCCTACGCCTTCACCGCCCGGCCTTGGGAACTGACCAAGACGGAATCCATCGACGTGATGGATGCGCTGGGATCGAACATCCGCGTGGACACCAAGGGGCGTGAAGTCATGCGATTCCTGCCGCGCAACCATGACGGCGTGAACGAGGAATGGATTTCCGACAAGACGCGCTTTGTCTGGGACGGTCTGCGCCGCCAGCGTCTGGACACCCCCTATATCCGCGAGAACGGCAAGTTGCGCAAAGCCGGCTGGGACGAGGCGCTGAAAGCCGCCGCCGCCGCGATGACGGGCAAGAAACTGGCCGGTCTGGTCGGTGATCTGGTGTCAACCGAGGCGGCCTTTGCCCTGAAAGCGCTGATCGAAGGGCAGGGCGGCCATGTCGAATGCCGCACCGATGGCGCGCGTCTGCCCATCGGAAATCGCTCGGCCTATGTGGGCAATGTCGCCATCGAGGAACTGGATACCGCGACCGATATCCTGATCGTCGGCTCGAACCCGCGCGACGAGGCACCGGTGCTGAACGCGCGTATCCGCAAGGCCTGGACACGCGGTGCCAATGTGTCCGTGATCGGTCAGGCGGTCGATCTGACCTACCCTTACGAACATCTGGGCACCGATCGCGCTGCACTCTCCAAGGTCAAAGTGGCTGACGGCACGATCGTGATCGTCGGCCAAGGTGCGCTTCGTGAGGCGGATGGCGAGGCGGTTCTCGCCGCCTGCATGGCGCTGTCGGGCCGGATGCTGGTGCTGCACACCGCCGCCGCCCGCGTGGGCGCGATGGATGTGGGCGCGGTAACCGAGGGCGGCATGCCCGCCGCCATCGACGGGGCCGAGGTGATCTACAACCTTGGCGCCGATGAGGTCGAGATCGCACCGGGTGCATTCGTCATCTATCAGGGCAGCCATGGCGACCGTGGCGCGCACCGGGCCGATATCATCCTGCCGGGTGCCGCCTACACCGAAGAAAACGGCCTCTTCGTGAACACCGAAGGCCGCCCGCAACTGGCGCTGCGCGCCGGTTTCGCACCGGGCGAGGCCAAGGAGAACTGGGCGATCCTGCGGGCCCTGTCGGCCGAAATGGGGGCCACGCTGCCCTTTGACAGCATGGCGCAACTGCGCCGCGCGATGGTGGCGGCGCATCCGCATCTGGGCGATGTGGATGTGGTGGCTGACAATGGCTGGACCCCGTTGGCGGCGGCCCCCTTGGGCAAGGCCGATTTCCGCAACGCGATTGCGGATTTCTACCTGACCAACCCGATTGCACGGGCCAGCCAGCTGATGGCCGAACTCAGCGCAGGGATCAAGGCGCGCGGCACAAAGGCCATGGCCGCCGAGTGATGGGAGTGCGGGCGATCATATCCGCCGCAGGTCTTGCGGGCGCACTCTCCGGGTGCAGCGATGCTGCGCCCGAGGTGGCCCGTTTTGCGCCGCTCTATGAAGGGGTCGAGACGCGCCTTCTGGACGGGGATCTGGTCCGCTTCCGCGTGGCGATGCGCGGGGCGCGCGACAATGACGATGTGAGTGCCTATGCCGAATGTGCGGCGGCCCAATATGCGCTGATCCGGGACTATGGTTTTGCCCGGCATTTGCGGACGAATGTGACGGAACAGGGTGGCTTTTGGCGCGGGGATGCGGTTTACACCATCTCGGCTCAGCTGCCCCGCGGATTGCGGACCATCGACGCCGAAGTCGTTGTGGCGCAATGCGCGGAAAACGGAATACCGACGGTGTGAGGACCAATGGCTGATTTCTATACAACCCCGCTGGGGATCGCAGTTCTTCTGGTGGCGCAATCGCTGGCAGTCGTGGCCTTCGTGATGATCAGCCTGCTGTTTCTGGTCTACGGCGACCGCAAGATCTGGGCCGCGGTGCAGATGCGGCGCGGGCCAAATGTGGTGGGCCTGTTCGGCCTGCTGCAAACCGTGGCCGATGCGCTGAAATATGTGGTCAAAGAGGTGGTGATCCCGGCGGGTGCGGACAAGACCGTGTTCATGCTGGCGCCGCTGACCAGTTTTGTGCTGGCGATGATCGCCTGGGCTGTGATCCCCTTCAACGAAGGCTGGGTGCTGTCGGACATCAACGTGGCCATCCTCTATGTCTTCGCCGTCTCCTCTCTCGAGGTTTACGGCGTCATCATGGGGGGCTGGGCGTCCAACTCGAAATACCCGTTCCTTGGCTCGCTGCGCTCGGCCGCGCAGATGATTTCCTATGAGGTCAGCATCGGTCTGATCATCATCGGCGTCATCATCTCGACCGGCTCGCTGAATTTCAGCGATATCGTGCGCGCGCAGGATGGGGATTACGGCTTCTTCAGCTGGTATTGGCTGCCGCATTTCCCGATGGTCTTCCTGTTCTTCATCTCGGCACTGGCGGAAACCAACCGCCCCCCGTTTGACCTTCCGGAAGCGGAATCCGAACTGGTGGCGGGGTATCAGGTGGAATATTCCTCGACCCCCTTCCTGCTGTTCATGGCGGGCGAATATATCGCGATCTTCCTGATGTGCGCGCTGATGAGCCTGCTGTTCTTCGGCGGCTGGCTGTCCCCGATCCCCGGACTGCCTGATGGTCCGCTGTGGATGGTGGGCAAGATGGCCTTCTTCTTCTTCCTCTTCGCGATGGTGAAGGCGATCACGCCCCGTTACCGCTATGACCAGTTGATGCGGATCGGCTGGAAAGTGTTCCTGCCCATGTCGCTGGCCTGGGTGGTGATCGTGGCATTCCTTGCGAAATTCGAACTCTTCGGCGGGGCCTATGCCCGCTGGGCGATTGGAGGCTGATATGGGTCAGATCGATTACGGACGCGCGGCGGGCTATTTCCTGCTGTCGGACTTTGCCAAAGGGTTCAAGCTGGGGCTGAAATACTTCTTCGCGCCCAAGGCGACGCTGAACTATCCGCATGAAAAAGGCCCGCTCTCCCCGCGTTTCCGGGGTGAACACGCCCTGCGCCGTTATCCCAACGGCGAGGAACGCTGCATCGCCTGCAAACTGTGCGAGGCCGTCTGCCCCGCGCAGGCCATCACCATCGACGCCGAACCGCGCGAGGATGGCAGCCGCCGCACCACGCGTTATGACATCGACATGACCAAATGCATCTATTGCGGCTTCTGTCAGGAAGCCTGCCCGGTGGATGCCATCGTCGAGGGGCCGAATTTCGAATTCGCGACGGAAACCCGCGAGGAGCTTTTCTACGACAAGACCAAGCTGCTGGAGAACGGCGAGCGCTGGGAAGCCGAGATTGCCCGCAACCTCGAACTGGATGCGCCCTACAGATGAGTGATGCAAAAACCCCCCTCGAGCTGATGATGCAGCAGGCGCAGGAGATGGTGAAAGCCTTCAACCCGGCCATGTCCTCCTTCGATCCCAAAGGGTTCGAGAAGATGTGGCCGACGATGCCCAAGGACGCCATGGAAATGTGGTTCGGCAAGGGTATCAGCAAGGACGGGCTGGATGCCAAGACACGGCTGCTGCTGACGCTGGCCGGTCTGACGATGCAGGGCGCGCAAAGCGAAACCGCCCTTCGCCAGACCGTGCGCCACGCGCTCGAGGCCGGGGCCACCAAGGATGAAATCGCCGAGACCATCGCCCAGATGTCGATGTTTGCCGGTATCCCCTCCATGACCCGCGCGATGGAACTGGCGCGGCAGGTCCTGGACGAGACAGAGGATGACAAGTCATGACCATGATCGCCTTTGCCTTCTATCTGTTCGCGCTGTGCGTGCTGGCGGGTGGGCTGTTCACCGTGATCAGCCGCAACCCGGTGCATTCGGTGCTCTGGCTGATCCTGACCTTCCTGTCGGCGGCGGGGCTGTTCGTCCTTCTGGGCGCTGAATTCGTGGCGATGCTTCTGGTGATCGTCTATGTCGGCGCGGTCGCGGTGCTGTTCCTGTTTGTGGTGATGATGCTGGATGTGGATTTCGCGCAGCTCAAGGCGGAAATGGCGCGTTATATGCCGCTGGCGCTGCTGATCGGCATCGTGCTGCTGATGCAGTTGTCGCTGGCCTTCGGCGTCTGGACCACGTCCGAGGGCGCGGTGGCCGCCCGCGATGCGGTGATCCCGACGGATATCACCAATACCGCCGCATTGGGTCTGCTGCTCTATGACAAGTATTTCCTGCTGTTCCAGCTGTCGGGTCTGATCCTGCTGGTCGCCATGATCGGCGCCATCGTTCTGACCCTGCGCCATCGCAAGGACATCAAGCGCCAGAACGTGCTGGCGCAGATGTGGCGCGATCCGGCCAAGGCGATGGAACTGAAGGACGTGAAACCGGGGCAGGGCCTCTAAGGCCCGGTCACGACCGCCCGTTCAGGGCAAATGATACATGCCGGGTGCAAGGCCCGGTCACATGAAGAACCGAGGGACGACATGATTGGCTTGGAACATTACCTGACGGTGGCGGCGGCGCTGTTCGTCATAGGGATCTTTGGTCTCTTCCTGAACAGGAAGAACGTGATCATCCTGCTGATGTCGATCGAGCTGATCCTGCTGTCGGTGAACATCAACCTCGTCGCCTTCTCGTCTTTCCTGGGCGATCTGGTGGGGCAGGTCTTTACGCTCTTCGTGCTGACCGTGGCGGCCGCCGAGGCGGCGATCGGCCTTGCGATCCTTGTCTGTTTCTTCCGTAACCGCGGCACCATCGCGGTGGAAGATGCCAATGTGATGAAGGGCTGATACCATGGCAACGATCATTCTGTTCGCGCCCCTGATCGGGGCCCTGATCGCGGGTTTCGGCTGGCGCATCATCGGTGAAACCGCCGCGATGTGGGTGACCACGGGCCTGCTGTTTCTGGCGGCGATCCTGTCGTGGATCGTGTTCCTGACCTTCGACGGCGTCACCCAGCAGGTCGAGATCCTGCGCTGGGTGGAATCCGGCAGCCTCAGCACCGACTGGGCGATCCGTCTGGACCGTCTGACCGCGATCATGCTGATCGTGATCACCACGGTTTCGGCGCTCGTGCATCTGTATTCCTTCGGCTACATGGCCCACGATCCCCAGTGGAAAGAGGGCGAAAGCTACAAGCCGCGCTTCTTTGCCTACCTGTCCTTCTTCACCTTCGCGATGCTGATGCTGGTGACGGCGGACAACCTGCTGCAGATGTTCTTCGGCTGGGAAGGCGTGGGCGTCGCCTCTTATCTGCTGATCGGTTTCTATTACCGCAAGCCTTCGGCCAATGCGGCGGCGATCAAGGCCTTCGTGGTCAACCGCGTGGGTGACTTCGGCTTCCTGCTGGGCATCTTCGCACTGTTCTACCTGACGGATTCGATCCGCTTCGACGACATCTTCACCATGGGCCCGCAACTGGCCGAAACGCAGATCGCGTTTCTCTGGACGGAATGGAATGCGGCCAACCTGATCGCCTTCCTGCTGTTTGTCGGCGCGATGGGCAAATCGGCGCAGCTTTTCCTGCACACGTGGCTGCCCGACGCGATGGAAGGTCCGACCCCGGTATCGGCGCTGATCCATGCCGCGACGATGGTCACCGCAGGCGTGTTCCTTGTCTGCCGCATGTCGCCCATCATGGAATACGCGCCCGAGGCGATGATGTTCGTGACCTTCATCGGCGCGACGACCGCGTTCTTCGCCGCGACCGTGGGTCTGGTGCAGAACGACATCAAGCGCGTGATCGCCTATTCGACCTGCTCGCAGCTGGGCTATATGTTCGTGGCCGCTGGCGTGGGCGTCTATTCCGTGGCGATGTTCCACCTGTTCACACACGCCTTCTTCAAGGCCATGCTGTTCCTTGGCGCGGGCTCCGTGATCCACGCGATGCATCACGAACAGGACATGCGGAACTATGGCGGTCTGCGCAAGAAGATCCCCTATACCTTCTGGGCGATGATGATCGGCACGCTGGCCATCACCGGCGTGGGTATCCCGCTGACCTATATCGGTTTTGCCGGCTTCTTCTCCAAGGACGCGGTGGTCGAAAGCGCCTATGCGGCCACGGCGGGCGGCTATGCCTACTGGATGCTGGTCATCGCGGCGCTCTTCACCAGTTTCTACAGCTGGCGTCTGATGTTCCTGACCTTCTATGGCGAGGCGCGGGGCGACAAGCATACCCATGAACACGCCCATGAAAGCCCCAAGGTCATGCTGATCCCGCTGGGCGTTCTGGCGCTGGGGGCGATCTTCTCGGGCGTGGTCTGGTATAACAGCTTCTTCGGGCATACCGACACGGTCGCCAAATTCTTTGGTGTCCCCTATGCCGAGGCCGAGGCGCATGCGGAAGAAGGTGCTGATCACGACACCGGCGCCGCAGACGCGGATCATGCCGAGGGCGACGCCAAGGCCGAGGGTGAGCATCTCTATGTCTTCACCGGCGCACCGGGCGAGGGGGCCATTCACCACCGCGAGGGCAATACCGTCCTGAACGATGCCCATGAGGTGCCGAAATGGGTCAAATTCAGCCCCTTCGTGGTCATGATCATCGGCTTCCTGACGGCTTACTGGTTCTACATCCTGAACCCGGCCCTGCCGCGCAAACTGGCCGAGGTGCAGCGCCCGCTTTACCTCTTCCTGCTCAACAAATGGTATTTCGACGAGATCTATGACGCCATCTTCGTGCGCCCGGCGCGCTGGATCGGCGGCATCTTCTGGAAGCGCGGCGATGGCGACATCATCGACGGCTCGATCAACGGTGTGGCGATGGGCGTGATCCCGATGCTGACCCGTTTCGCAGGCCGCGCACAGTCGGGCTACATCTTCACCTATGCCTTCGCGATGGTGATCGGGATCGTGATCCTGATCACATGGATGACGCTCACCGGAGGGGCGGAATAATGGATAACCTTCTTTCCATCGTCACCTTCATTCCGGCGCTGGCGGCCCTTATCCTGATCGTGTTTCTGCGCGGGTCCGATGCGGCGGCCAATCGCAATGCCAAATGGCTGGCGCTGATCGCGACAAGTGTCACCTTCCTTGTGTCTCTGTTCATCCTGCTGCAGTTCGACCCGTCCAATACCGGCTTCCAGTTTCTGGAAGAACGGACATGGATCATGGGCCTGACCTACAAGATGGGCGTGGACGGGATCAGCATCCTGTTCGTCATGCTGACCACCTTCATGATGCCGCTGGTCATTGCCGCGTCATGGGATGTGAACACCCGCGTCAAGGAATACATGGTCGCCTTCCTGCTTCTGGAAACGCTGATGCTAGGCGTGTTCATGGCGCTGGATCTGGTGCTGTTCTATCTGTTCTTCGAGGCGGGACTGATCCCGATGTTCCTGATCATTGGCATCTGGGGCGGCAAGGCGCGCATCTATGCCAGCTTCAAGTTCTTCCTCTACACCTTCCTTGGTTCGGTGCTGATGCTGGTGGCGATGGTGGCGATGTATTCCGATGCGGGCACCACCGATATTCCCACGCTGATGCGCCATGACTTCGGCTCTGAAACCTTCAGCCTGCTGGGGATCCAGATCGTCGGCGGCTTGCAGACCCTGCTGTTCCTGGCCTTCTTCGCCAGTTTCGCGGTCAAGATGCCGATGTGGCCGGTCCATACCTGGCTGCCTGATGCCCACGTGCAGGCACCGACCGCCGGGTCGGTCGTGCTGGCCGCGATCCTGCTGAAGATGGGCGGCTATGGCTTCCTGCGCTTTTCCTTGCCGATGTTCCCCGTGGGCGCGGATGTCCTGACACCCCTTGTGCTGTGGATGTCAGCCATCGCCATCGTCTACACCAGCCTTGTCGCGCTGGTGCAGGAGGACATGAAGAAGCTGATCGCCTATTCCTCGGTCGCGCATATGGGTTACGTGACCATGGGCATTTTCGCCGCCAACCAGCAGGGCATCGACGGCGCGATCTTCCAGATGATCAGCCACGGCTTCATCTCGGGTGCGCTCTTCCTGTGCGTCGGCGTCATCTATGACCGGATGCACACGCGCGAGATCGACGCCTATGGCGGCCTCGTGAACCGGATGCCCGCCTATGCGCTGATCTTCATGTTCTTCACCATGGCCAATGTCGGCCTGCCGGGCACCTCCGGGTTCGTGGGTGAATTCCTGACGCTGATGGGGATTTTCCAGGTCAACACATGGGTGGCTTTGGTGGCCTGTTCCGGTGTGATCCTGTCGGCGGCCTATGCGCTCTGGCTCTATCGCAAGGTGGTGCTGGGCGACCTGATCAAGGAAAGCCTGCGATCGATCACCGACATGACCCGCCGCGAAAAGGCGATCTTCGCCCCGCTTGTGGTGATGACCCTGCTCTTGGGCGTCTACCCTGCCTTGGTGACCGATATCATCGGCCCCTCGGTCGAGGCGTTGATTGCCGATTATGACCTTGCCCGTGCCGAGGGGACGACCCTCCGCATGCTGGCCCAGAACTGAACGGAGCGCTGAGAGATGATCCAGGCTGATCTGACCATTATCCTGCCGGAAATCCTGCTGTCGGTCTTTGCGATGCTGGCGTTGCTGTTCGGGGTCTATACCACCAAGGACAAGGTCGCACCCCTGCTGACATGGGTGACCGCTGCCGTCTTCGCGCTTCTGGCTGCATGGATCGGTCTGAGCGGTGAGGGCAACAACGTCGCCTTCAACGGCATGTTCCATGACGATGCCTTTGCGCGCTTTGCCAAGGTGACGATCCTGCTCTCTGCCGCCGCCGTGCTGCTGATGAGCCAGGAGTATATGGAGCGGCGCGGTCTGCTGCGGTTCGAATATCCCATTCTGGTCTCGCTCAGTGTCGTCGGCATGATGATGATGGTCAGCGCGGGCGACCTGATGGCGCTTTACATGGGGTTGGAACTGCAATCGCTGGCGCTTTATGTCATCGCCTCGCTGCGCCGGGACAGTCTGAAATCGACTGAGGCGGGTCTGAAATACTTCATCCTCGGCGCGCTCTCCTCGGGTCTGCTGCTCTATGGCGCGTCGCTGGTCTATGGCTATGCCGGAACCACGCTGTTCTCGGGCATCATCGCGGCGGCTGGATCTGGCGACATGTCGCTGGGTCTGCTGTTCGGACTTGTTTTCGTGATCTCCGGCCTTGCGTTCAAGATTTCGGCCGTGCCGTTCCACATGTGGACGCCCGACGTCTATGAAGGCTCGCCGACGCCCGTCACCGCCTTCTTTGCCACCGCGCCCAAGATGGCGGCGATGGCGCTGTTTGCCCGCGTGCTGCATGACGCCTTTGGCGGGGCCACGGCGGATTGGCAGCAGATCCTCGCGCTGCTGGCGCTTCTGTCGATGTTCCTCGGCTCGATCGCGGCCATCGGTCAGCGCAACATCAAGCGTCTGATGGCGTTTTCGTCCATCGCCCATATGGGTTACGCGCTGATGGGTCTGGCGGCGGGCACCGTTTTCGGCGTGCAGGCGATGCTGGTCTACATGGCGATCTATGTCACCATGAACGTGGGCACCTTCGCCTTCATCCTGTCGATGGAAAAGGACGGCCAGCCCGTCACCGATATCGCGGCGCTGAACATGTATGCCAAGCGGGAACCGGGCCGGGCGCTGGCCATGCTGATCCTGCTGTTCAGCCTCGCCGGCGTGCCGCCGCTGGTGGGCTTCTTCGGCAAGTTCTATGTGCTGCGCGCTGCCTATGATGCGGGTCTGGCATGGCTGGCCATCGCCGGTGTGATCGCCTCGGTGATCGGCGCCTTCTACTATTTGCGCATCGTTTACTACATGTATTTCGGCGACGAGGGCGAGGAGCTGGACGGCGGCAAGTCCCCGGTGCTCTGGGTCATGCTGATGGCCTCGGCCGGTGCGATGCTTTTCGGTGTCGTGAACCTGTTCGGGATCGAGGGCGCGGCAGCCGCCGCGGCAGCCACGCTTGTCAACTGACGCGACGTCTGCGGGCTGGCCGCAAGGCACGGCCCGCATCTTGCTGGCCGAGGTGGACAGCACCCTGAACGAGGCCGCGCGCCGCTTCGATACCCTGCGCGGTCCGACATGGATCCTCGCCCTGCATCAGACGGCCGCACGCGGGCGGCGGGGCAGGGACTGGCGGCATCCGGCGGGGAATTTCGCGGCAACCCTCGTGCTGCCCGGCCCGTTGCAGCCCGCCACGGCGGCGCTGCGGTCCTTCGTCGCCTCCCTTGCGCTTTACGATGCCTTTGCCGCCGCCACCGGACGCCCCGGCAGCTTCGCACTGAAATGGCCCAATGACGTGCTGCTGAACGGTGGCAAGGTGGCGGGGATGCTGCTGGAAACCATCGGCCCGCGCGGCGATGCGCTGTCCATCGGGATCGGCGTCAATCTGGCGCAGGCCCCAGACGCCGGGCAGGTCGAGCAGGGGGCGGTGCGGCCCGTGTCGCTTCTGTCCGAGACAGGCGCTGCCGTCAGCCCAGAAGAGTTCCTCGATCTTCTCGCCCCCGCCTATGCCCGCTATGAAGCGCAGTTCGCCGCCTATGGCTTTGCCCCGATCCGCACCGCCTGGCTTGACCGCGCCGCGCGTCTGGGCCAGCAGATCACCGCGCGCCTGCCCGCCGAAGAGGTGACCGGACGGTTCGACACGGTGGACGAGCAGGGCCAACTTGTCCTATCAACGCCGCAAGGCCCGCGCCGCATCGCTGCGGCTGACGTCTTCTTCTAAGGATCGCTGCCATGCTTCTGGCCATCGACTGTGGCAATACCAATACTGTTTTCGCGATCTGGGATGGCGAGCGGTTCCTCTGCACGCTCCGCACCTCGACCGAGCATCAGCGGACGGCGGATCAATATTACGTCTGGCTCAGCGCGCTGTTGAACCATCACAAGATCCCGATGGATATCGACACGGTCATCATCTCCTCGACCGTGCCGCGCGTGGTGTTCAACCTGCGGGTTCTGGCGGATCGCTATTTCAATTGCCGCCCGCTGGTGGTGGGCAAGCCGGAATGCCTGCTGCCGCGCGCCCCGCGCGTGGATCAGGGCACGACCGTGGGGCCGGACCGTCTGGTCAACTCGGCCGGGGCCTATGACCGGCATGGCGGCAATCTGATCGTGGTCGATTTCGGCACCGCGACGACCTTTGACGTGGTCGATGATGACGGGGCCTATGTCGGCGGTGTGATCGCGCCGGGTGTGAACCTGTCGCTGGAAGCGCTGCACATGGCCGCCGCCGCCCTGCCGCATGTGGACATCACCAAGCCGCAGGGCGTGATCGGCACCAATACCGTGGCCTGTATGCAGGCCGGGATTTTCTGGGGCTATGTCGGCCTCGTCAAGGAAATCTGCACAAGGATCAAGGCGGAACGCGACCGCGACATGCGCGTAATTGGCACAGGGGGGCTGGCCGCGTTGTTCGGCGCCTCGGAAGTGCTGTTCGACAGGATCGAAGACGACCTGACCATTCATGGCCTGACGGTCATTCACCAATATAACAAGGACCAAGGCAACATATGAGCAGCAACAGATTGATCTACCTTCCCCTCGGCGGCGCCGGGGAGATCGGTATGAATTGCTATGTCTACGGATATGGCCCCAAGGACAAGGAACGCCTGATCGTCGTGGACGTGGGCGTGGCCTTTCCCGATATGGACGGCACGCCGGGGGTGGACCTGATCCTGCCCGACATCGCATGGCTGGAAGAGCGCAAGACCCAGATCGAGGCGGTGTTCATCACCCACGCCCATGAGGATCACGTCGGTGCCATCGGCCATCTGTTCGAACGGCTGGGCCAGCCAGCGGTCTATGCCCGCGCCTTCACCTCGAACATCGCGCGCGGCAAACTGGCGGAATACGGCTATTCCGACAAGGTCGTCAAAACCGTTTCGAAATGGCCCCAAACCGTTGAAGCGGGGCCTTTCACCGTGGGCTTCCTGCCGATTTCCCACTCGATCCCTGAAAGCTCGTCTCTTGTGATCGACACGCCCGAAGGCCGGGTGATCCATACGGGTGATTTCAAGATCGACCACAACCCGCTGGTGGGCGAACCCTTCGATCCCGATCTCTGGGCCGAAGTGGCGCAAAGCGGTGTCAAGGCGCTGATCTGCGACAGCACCAACGTGTTCAACGCGCATGAGGGGCGGTCGGAATCCACCCTCGGCCCGGCAATTGTCGAACTGATCGCCGCGCAGAAGGGGCTGGTCGTGGCCACAACCTTTGCCAGCAACGTGGCCCGCGTGAAAACGCTGGCCGACGCGGGCGAGGCGGCGGGCCGTTCGATCTGCCTGATGGGCCGCGCCATGCGCCGGATGATCGAGGCGTCGATCGAAACCGGTGTTCTGACCTCCTTTCCCAAGGTGGTCAGCCCCGAAGATGCGATGATGATGCCGCGTGACAATGTCATGCTGATCGTCACCGGCAGCCAGGGCGAACGCCGTGCCGCCAGTGCGCAGCTGGCCAATGGCAAATATCAGGGCGTGGTGCTGAAAGAGGGGGATCTGTTCCTCTTCTCCTCCAAGACCATTCCCGGCAACGAAAAAGGCGTCATCCGCATCATCAACCAGTTCAGCGAAATGGGCGTGGATGTGGTCGATGACAGCAACGGCAAATACCATGTCTCGGGCCATGCGAACCGGCCTGATATCGAATACATGCAAAAACTGGTGAAGCCGCAGGTCGTGATCCCGATGCATGGCGAACACCGCCACCTGCGCGAGATGGTCAAGATCGCCAAGGGCAACCGCTTCCAGTCGATCCTTGCCGCCAACGGCATGATCGTGAACCTTGGCGGCAATGAACCCGCCGTGGCCGGCTATGTGGAAACGGGCCGCACCTATCTGGACGGCACCGCACAGGTCGGCGCGCTCGATGGTGTCGTGCGCGACCGTATCCGCATGGCGCTGAACGGGCATGTCACCGTCACGCTGATCCTTGACGACGAGAACGAGCCCCTTGGAGAGCCGTGGTGCGAGATCATGGGGCTGGCCCAGACAGGCCGCTCCCGCGCGCCGCTGGTCGATGTGCTGGAGGCCGATCTGGAGCAGTTCATCAACCGCGCCTCCGAGGTGACGCTGGCCGATGACGACAAGCTGGAACAGCAGTTGAAAAAGATCGTCCGCCAGACCGCGCTGGACGAGATCGGCAAGAAACCCGAAGTCACCGTCGTCATCAGCCGCCTCAGCGCCTGACCCTGCACCTGACACATGTCTCGCCCGCGTTCATCCTGTGACGCGGGCGAAAACCTGACGAAAGAACGCCTCGCGCGCGGGTTGGTCCATGTCCTGCACGGGATGCATCCGCCCCGACAGCAGCAATGATGCGAACCCATGCACCATGCTCCAACTGGCCATGACATCGGCCATCGCATCCGCATCCTCATAGGGTGACACGCCGCGCAGCCGCGCAATATCCTGCGCCAAATGGTCGAACGCGGCTTCGGCCGTTACTTCCAGATCAGGGTCGCACACATCCACCCGGTCCGATCCGAACATCAGCTTGAACAGGGCGGGGGCCGCCAGCGTGAAATCCAGATAGCCAAGGCCCGAGGCGATCAACAAGTCCTGCGGGTCGTCGCTGCTGCAACTGGCCTGCCGCGCCTGCATTGCCTCCAGAAACTGCCGGAACCCTTCCGCCGCCAAGGCCGCCAAAAGGCCCTGCGTGTCGCCGAAATGATGCGCGGGGGCCGAATGGCTGACCCCCACTTCGCGCGCCACACGGCGCAGCGAGAAACCCTCGATTCCCGTCTCGGCCAGTACAGCCTCGCCAGCCTTCAGCAGCGCCGCGCGCAGGTCGCCGTGGTGATAGGGATGTTTTTCCAATGTCATGTCATAAGCTTAGCCCTCAATCTGGACAGTGTCAATATTTTGTCTTGACACTGTCCAGATCGCGCTGGCATCCTGAACTTGCCACTGTCCAGATGAGGTTGCCATGTCCCCCGACACCTTGTTCCAATATGCCAGCCCGCTTGCCATGATCGGCTGGATCATCCTTGCCCTGTCGCCGCTGGCCCCGCGATGGGCCGACCGGATCGGGGGCTTCATCATCCCCGCGATCCTGTCGCTGCTCTATGTAGCCGTGATCCTTGGCTATTGGTGGCAGGGGCAGGGCGGCTTCGACAGTCTGGCCAATGTGATGCTGCTTCTGTCCAACCCGTGGATGGCGCTGGCCGGATGGGTGCATTTTCTGGCCTTCGATCTGTTCATCGGCGGCTGGATCACCCGCACCGCGCGGGCGCAAGGGCTCGCGCATTTGCTGATCCTGCCCAGCCTGCTGCTGACCTTCCTGTTCGGTCCCATCGGGCTGATCCTGTTCCTGTCCATCCTGGCGGTCCGCCGCCTGCTGACCCCCAACCAGATCGAGGCCTGAGATGACCGATATGTCCTTCTCCCCATCCATGCCGATCCAGTCGCGCCGGCGCCTGATCCCACGGCTTTTCAGTGCTGAACCGCGCTTCGCCATGCTGGGGGTGCTGTTGGCTTTTGCCATGATCCCCACGGCTCTGGCGTTGGCGCTCGACCCGCGACAGTTTCAGGGCGAGGCGGTCTGGCTGAAGCCGCTCAAGTTCGAACTGGCGCTGAGTGTCTATCTGCTCAGCCTTGCCTTCTTCGCCCGGTTTCTGCCAGCGGGCATGACCGACCGGCGCGACTACCGGATCTTTGCCGCCATCGTCGTCTTCTGCGTGCTGGCCGAAATGGCATGGATCGGCGGGGCAGCCATGTTCGGCACGGCCTCGCATTTCAACCTGTCCACCCCGGTGATGGAGACGGTCTACAGCCTGATGGGCCTGTTTGCGGTCACACTGACCTCGGCCTCGCTGGTCTATGGCATCGCCATCTGGCGGCACCCCGCAGGATTGCCGGATCAGGCGCTGCGCCTGTCGGTGGCTTTGGGTCTGGGGCTGACCTTCGTGCTGACAGTGATCGTGGCGGGCTACATGGCCGGGCAACCGGGGCATCTGGTGGGCACTCCCGTCACGGGCGTGCGGGTGCCGCTGATGGGGTGGTCGCGCGAGGTGGGCGACCTGCGGCTGCCGCATTTTCTGGCCACCCATGCGATGCATGTGATCCCGCTGGCCGGTCTGCTGGCGGTGCGGCGGCTAGCCCCGGTTGCGGCGCTGCGGGTGGTCTGGGTCCTGTCGGCGGGCTTTGTGCTGGCAACAGCCGCGACCTTCGCGATGGCGATCAGGGGGCTTCCGGTATTCCCGGTCTGACCTGTTCATCGGCAAAGAAAAACCCGCGTCGAGCGATCGGCGCGGGTTCGGCTTGGTCCTGATCAGACGCGGATCAACTCGTGCGCCGCTCGTCAAAGCTCAGGGCGATAAAGCTGGGCAGATGGTCGCCCATGCCCACGACCTTTGGCCCGTTGTCGCGCGTGTTGTCTCGGCCCTGACCGCCACGTGGCCGATCACGGTCGCGGCGTTCATCCGACCGCCCTTCAGTGCGACGCTCCTCACGGGGACGATCCTCGCGTGGCCGCTCCTCCCGAGGACGGTCCTCGCGGACGCGGGGCTCGCGGCTCTGTTCTTCGCGGGGCTTGTCGTCACGCGGCTTGGCCTCGCGCACGGGGGCCGCTTCGGTCACGGAGTCGGCCTGCGGGGCATTGTCCTTGGCGGCGGGCTTGTCTCCCGCGCGGCTGCGCGAACCGCGCGACCGGCTGCTGGAGGATTTCCCGCGTGAGGATGCGCCGCGCTCGGCGCTGTCACCGTCGTCATCGCTTGCCGGGGTGATGACACCTTCCAGCGGATTGGGCAGGCGCGGAATCTCGGTCTGCAACAGGCGTTCGACATCGGCGAAATTCTTGTCGTCGCGCGGCGTGCAGATCATGATCGTGGTGCCAAGCTTGCCCGCGCGCCCGGTGCGGCCGATACGGTGGACATAATCCTCGGCATGGCTGGGCACGTCGAAGTTGAACACATGGCTGACATTCGGGATGTCCAGACCGCGCGCCGCCACATCCGAGGCCACAAGGAAGCGCAGCGTGCCATCGCGGAAACCGTCCAGCGTGCGGGTGCGCTGCGACTGCTCCAGATCGCCATGGATCGGGGCCGCGTCATAGCCATATTTCATCAGCGATTTCGCCACGATATCCACATCCGTCTTGCGGTTGCAGAAGATGATCGCGTTGCGGCACTTCTCGCCCTCGGAATCAATCAGCTTGCGCAGAAGCTGCCGCTTCTCGCTGGCTTCCTGATCCTTGCGGCTGGCCTTGAACATGACCACGCCCTGCGTGATCGTGGCCGAGGCGCTGGCCTGCCGCGCCACTTCGACCCGTTCAGGGGCCGACAGGAACGTATTGGTGATCCGCTCGATTTCGGGCGCCATGGTGGCGCTGAAAAACAACGTCTGACGGGTAAAGGGTGTCAGGCTGAAGATCCGCTCGATATCGGGAATGAAGCCCATATCCAGCATCCGGTCCGCCTCGTCCACCACCATGATCTGCACGCCGGTCAGCAGCAGCTTGCCCCGCTCGAAATGATCCAGCAGGCGGCCGGGGGTGGCGATCAGCACGTCAACACCACGGTCGATCAGCTGATCCTGTTCCTTGAAGGACACGCCACCGATCAGCAGCGCCTTGGTCAGCTTGTGATATTTCGTATAGGTGTCGAAGTTTTCCGCCACCTGCGCCGCCAGTTCGCGGGTCGGACAAAGCACAAGGCTGCGCGGCATGCGGGCCCGCGCGCGACCCTTGGCCAGCAGCGTGATCATCGGCAGCGTGAAGCTGGCGGTCTTGCCTGTCCCGGTCTGGGCGATCCCCAGAACGTCGCGGCCTTCCAGCGCGGGCGGAATGGCCCCGGCCTGAATGGGCGTAGGGGTTTCATACCCCGCATCCTCAATCGCCTTGAGGACCTTGGGGTCGAGTTTGAGATCAGAGAATTTTATCATGTGTATCCGTTGAGTACGGACACGTCACGGCCCGTTGCGTCTGATGGGGGTCGGGCCCCTATGGCCCCGTGGTTGTCCACATATGCGATCCCCGCGCAGGCCATAGCCTAAAGCGTGGCGGCGGTCAATGAGAGCGGGACTTCGCGGTGCCGCATCGCGCTGTCAGGCTTGCGGAAAATGCCGGGCGACGGCGCCGTCCAGATCCAGTGCGGGCCGCCGCAACAGCCCTTCCGCGTCAAGAGCGGCCAGATGTGCGGGCGTGGCGGTGCAGACCTGATCATAGAAATGTCGCAGACCGGCCTCGCCATCCGCGTCATGGATCGCCTTGAACATGTCGTGCAGGGTCAATCCGCCCTTGTCCACGGGCCGGTTCGGTTTCAGTTCGGCCCGGTAACTTCCCTTGTCCAGACGGTAGTGGAAAGCCGTGATGAACGCCTCCCAGCTTTTGGCATGCAGGTGCAGCAGGTCGGTGCCGGTCAGGTCCTGCTGTCCGGGATTCTGCGTCTCGCCCACCGTGATGTTGTGGATATTGGCCTTCAGACCCTCCACCCCGGTGCGATAGACCAGCTTGCCTGCCACATGGCTGAGAAAGCCGCCGTTCAGATGCGCGCCGTAATCGGGATAAAGCCGTTCCGTCTGGCGGTTGCGCATGGCCCGGTCCAGCGCGCAGGCCTTGGCATGAAGCGGTTGATCCGGGGCGATGGGGGCCAGCGCCTCGATCGGGCGGATGCGGGCGCACAGGCAATCCGCTGGCAGCGCGCCCAGTTGCGCGGCAAGCGACGTGCCGGGGAGCAGGAACTCATCCACGTCGATATGGGCCAGCCAGTCCAGATCCCCGGCACGGCCATAGGCGTGGCGGGCGTTCTCGAACTGGCGCGACTGGTGCTTGGCGCGGCGCTTCATCCCCAAACCGGCCCAATAGGAGTCATCGGTCAGAACCGGGCGCAGTTTGGGATGGGCCTTGAGCCGGTCATAGGCGGCGCGGTTGTCGTCGTCCAGATAGACAAAGATGCGATGGGCCCCCAGATCAAGATGGTGGGCCGCAAAGGCAAGGATCGCGGGAACAGGCGCCTTGATGGTCGAGACGATTCCCCATTTCGGCAAGGCTCTGCTCTGGGCCATGTGGCTCAACCCCTTGGAACCGCGCCGAAAACGCGCATGATCTTGCTCTCTGTGTCCAGCGGCGCGCGCAGGAGCATGCCATGGGCATCAAGGGACGCGATCAGCCGATCAGTGCCTTCGCAGACCTCTGCGAAAAAGGCCCTCAGACCGTCCTCGCCTTCTTCTTCCTGCAACAGGTCAAGGATGTCGTGCAGGCCCAGAACCTCTTCGTCGGTCTTCCGATAGGACCCCTGCGCCATGCGAAAGGCCAGATGCCGCTGGAACGTGTCCCAGTCAGGTGCATGGGCATGGCCAAGGCGCAGTCCGGGCAGCGCCAACCTGTTGCTGGCGGGATACCCGTTCAACAGCACGGCATGCAGACCAAAGCGGATGCCCGGTATGCCACAGCGGGCGATCAGCTTGCCTTCGCGGTGGCTGATGAACCCGCCGCGCAGATGTCCGCCGAAATTGGGATAGATATCCTCCAGCACCGCCTTTTCCTGACCTGCGTCGCGCGGGGTCAGTTTGAAACAGTCCGTGGTGCCGGCCAGCAATTCGGCAGGGGGCAGATGGATGGCGGCGATGCCGGCAGGCAAGGCCGCCATCAGGGGCCCGAGCGCCGACCCGGACAGGATGAACTCGTCCACGTCCACATGCGCCAGAAAATCCAGATCGCAGCGGTGATAGGTCTGCGTGGCAACCCAGGCCTGCCGCAGTTGATGGGTCTTCATCCGCGGCTTCTTCTGACCCGCCCACCAATTCGCATCACATGTCGTGACCTCGATTTTCGGATGCCGTGACAGATAGGCCAAGGCCTCGGGATGCGGCTCGTCCAGATGGATGTGCAAGCGATCCGCGCCAAGATCCAGATGATGCGCCGCGAAGGCCGCGATCCGGTGCAGCGGTGCCTTGACCAGCGAGACGGTGCCCCAGCGCACCGTTCCGGGATCCGTCTTCACCACGCGCGCAGGCACAGGCACATGCCGGGTCGGGGCGGCATGGCCCCGCTTAGGGCGACTCCCCTCGGCCTTCTGCGCCTTTTCACGTTGTCGCCGCATAAGGCGCAGGCGGCGGAACACCGTGCGATCATCCGCGATCAGCAGTTCCAGCAGATGCCGCGCCAGCGGGGCCAGCACGGGATCGCTTCCCGCATCCTGCCACAGACGGCCCAGCAGGTTCACATCCAGACCGCCGCCCCCCAAGGCATAGGTGTCCATCTGGAGGGCCAGCGCTGTCTGGGGCCGTTTCGACCATGCAAAGGGTTGATCCGGGGGCGTTCCGGAATACAGCCGCTCGGTCTCGTAAAGCTTCATCATCCCGAACATCAGGCTCAGGGATTGGCCGACGCGCCGCTGCACCTCGGATGTGCCATGATCGCCGAACGTGGTGATGGCCGAGACCAGCCACCGCGAATCCAGACGATTCAACAGCCAGTCCGATTCCTCGGACCACAGGCGCAGGAACAGGGCGGCGGTGTGATCGGGGGCGCTGCGGCGGCGCAGATGCGCGATCAACAACCCGTGCAGCAGCATCAGCTCCGGCAGGCCGTCGAACTCCTCGGACAGATCACGCAGCTTGCGCGCATAGGTCGAACGCGACCCTTCCACGCTGGGGGCACGGCCATCGACACAGGCCGTCTTGAGCGGGCCGAAATCCACGTCCAGCGGGGGCAGGCACTCTTGAGCCTCATAGGAAAACGGCTCACGCCGCCCCTCCATCTGCGTCAGGATGGCGTCGAAACCGCCGGGATAGGTTGGGGCACTGGCATCACTCATGCGCAGCAGAATGGGCAGCGCCCGCGTCCCTTTCAAGCCCGGCCCTTGGGCAGGCCCGCAGATAATGCGCGCCTGCGACATGGCTGCCATGCCCGCGCCGGACAGGCTTGAGATCAGACCATCATTTCCTTGGTCGCGGTCAGCTTGACCTCGGGATAATCCCGCTCGATCCGGTCGATATCCCATTGCAGCCGCGTCAGATAGACGATGTCGCCATCATGATCATGCGCGATGTGCTGCTTGTTGACATTCACAAACTTTTCAACAGCTTGCCGGTCACCGTTCACCCAGCGGGCCGAGGTGAACTGCGATTGTTCGAACCGCACCGGCAGGCCATATTCCAGCTCGATCCGGCTGGCCAGCACCTCGAATTGCAGCGCACCCACCACGCCCACGATGAAGCCTGACCCGAAGGCGGGCTTGAACACCTTGGCGGCCCCTTCTTCGGCAAACTGCATCAGCGCCTTTTCCAGATGCTTGGCCTTCATCGGATCGCCCGCACGACAGGTCTGCAACAGTTCCGGCGCAAAGGACGGAATGCCCGTCACGCGCAGCGCCTCGCCTTCCGTCAGCGTGTCGCCGATGCGCAATTGTCCGTGGTTGGGGATACCGATGATGTCACCGGCCCATGCCTCTTCCGCCAGTTCGCGGTCTGAGGCAAGGAACATCACCGGGTTGGAAATCGTCATGGGCTTCTTGCTGCGGACATGGGTCAGCTTCATGCCCCGGATGAAATGCCCCGAGGCCAGACGCACAAAGGCCACCCGGTCGCGGTGCTTGGGGTCCATATTCGCCTGAACCTTGAAGACAAAGCCGGAAACATTTGTTTCCTCGGGCAAAATCATCCGTGGTTCGGCTCGCTGCGGTTGCGGTTCCGGCCCCAGATTGCCGATTCCGTCCATCAGCTCCTTAACCCCGAAGGAATTGATCGCCGACCCGAACCAGATCGGTGTCATGGTGCCTTCCTGAACGGCCTTGATATCCAGCGTGGGCAGCAGTTCGCGCGCCATCTCGACCTCCTCGCGCAGCTTTTCAAGCAGCGCGGCGGGCACATGCGCGGCCAGACGCGGATCGTCCAGCCCTTTGATCTCGATGGTTTCGGCCACCACATTGCGGTCGGCGCGGTCCATCAGTTCCAGCCGATCCCGCAGCATGTCATAACAGCCGATGAAATCGCGCCCCATGCCGATGGGCCAACTGGCGGGCGTCACGTCGATCGCCAGATTCTCCTGAATCTCGTCGATGATATCAAAGGTGTCGCGGCTTTCACGGTCCATCTTGTTGCAGAAGGTCAGGATCGGCAGATCGCGCAGGCGGCAGACCTCGAACAGCTTGCGGGTCTGGCTTTCCACACCCTTGGCCCCGTCGATCACCATCACCGCCGCATCCACCGCCGTCAGCGTGCGATAGGTATCCTCGGAAAAGTCCGAGTGGCCGGGCGTATCCACCAGATTGAAGCGGAAGTTGCGGAAATCAAAGGACATGGCCGAGGCCGAGACCGAAATGCCCCGGTCCTTTTCCATCTGCATGAAGTCCGACCGCGTGCGCCGCGCTTCGCCTTTGGCGCGGACCTGACCGGCCATCTGGATCGCCCCACCGAACAGCAGGAATTTTTCGGTCAGAGTCGTCTTTCCGGCGTCGGGATGCGAGATGATCGCAAAGGTCCGGCGGCGGGCGATTTCGGGCGGCAGGGCGGGGCGGTTCGAGGGCGTGTCCAACATGAGCGCAGCTTTAGGCAGAGGCGTGCGCAAAGGCAAGCCGGGTGCCGTTCACCCCAGCGAGGCGCGCCGCAGCACGGCGGCGGCATCGGGCAGATCCAGCAGACGTTCGGGCACCTCGAAATCTTCAAGCCCGGCACCATGGCGGCCGCCCAGAGTCTCGCCCAGACGCGCCGCCAGATCGGCGGGCAGGGCGGGGCTGGTGCGCGGGTCCAGCAGCAGCGTCTCGGCGGCGATCCCCTCGGCATAGATGATCTGGTGGCGGTCGAACAGGATCTGGAAATAATCCACAAAGCCGCCGTTCTGGCGATAGACGCTGGTGCCGTTCACCAGATGACGCGCCCTCACCAGAACCTCGGCCCGGCCTGCGCCAAGCACATCCGCGCGCTGATAGATGAACAGCCGGTGATCCGGACTGACAATCAGGTCATGGGCATTGTGCAGCGTGCCCTTGGTGATCACGATGGGGGCATGCTCTCCATGCGCCCGCAGAGTGGTCTGGCCGATCCAGCGAATCTCCTGCGGACCCTCGTCGCGTGTCAGGACGCGGTCGCCGGGGCACAGGTCTTCGATCCGGCGCTGCTCGCCAGTGGCCATGGTGATATGGGTGCCACGGCTGAAGGACACGCAGGCGATCTCGGCCAGACGGGCGCTGGCGCCCTCGGTGTCGATGGTCACAAGGGTGTAACGTGTCTTGGGTTTCAGCGGCACCAGCGGCAGCACATGCACTTCGGCCACATCGCCGCCCTGGTCCACTTCGACCATGACCAGAACCTCGGCGGTTTCGCCGTCGGTGGTCATGAAGGTCAGGCAACTGTCCAGATGCAGCAGGGCACCGGGCTGACCCGCAGCCGTATCGGCCGCAACGCGAAACCGGGCAGGACCATCGTGATGCAGCGACAACCGGCGGGTGCGCGCGCCGCGCAGCAGCGCATAGGTGTCGTCGGGAATCAGATCCGCCGCAAAGGACAGGGGGTCCCCAAGATTGGCCCCGGCCACAACCTCCAGCGCGATACCCGGCAAAACGGGCAGCGCAAAGGCTGTTCCGGGCAGGGCGGGGGGATGGCTGGATGCGATCATTGAGGCGGCTTCACTCCCGGTGACTCGTGAACATACATGCGGAAACAGGGCCCGATTCTTGGACACCGCATGGGCTATCCTGCCGGGTTTAAGATAGGATTGTGGCATCAGCGGGTCAACGTCCCGGCCTTTTGCTGGCATTTCCCTGCGCCGGGATGCTAGCAAGGCCGCGAGGGTCGCAAGACCACATCTGTCAGGAGGACGCTATGGATCTGGGAATCAAGGGAAAACGGGCGCTGGTCTGCGCGTCGAGCAAAGGTCTGGGGCTGGGTTGCGCCCGTGCGCTGGCCGAGGCTGGCGTCGATCTGGTGATGAATGCACGCGGTGCCGAGGCGCTGGAGGCCGCCGCCGCCGCCATCCGTGCCGACTATGGCGTGAAGGTGGACACCGTCGCGGCCGATGTGACCACCGAGAATGGCCGCACCGCCGTTCTGAACGCCGCCCAAGGCGTCGATATCCTTGTCACCAACGCGGGCGGGCCGCCTCCGGGTCTGTGGTCGGACTGGGACCGGGATGACTTCATCCGCGCGCTGGATGCCAATATGCTGACGCCGATCGCATTGATGAAGGCCCTGATGCCCGCGATGATGGAGCGTGGCTGGGGTCGGGTCGTGAACATCACCTCGCAATCGGTCAAGGCGCCCATTCCGCAGCTTGGCCTCAGCAATGCCGCGCGCACCGGCCTGACCGGCTATGTGGCAGGCACTGCGCGGCAGGTGGCGGGCAAGGGCGTGACCATCAACAACCTGCTGCCGGGGATCCATGCGACGGACCGCGCCGATGCGCTGGACGGCGGTGTGGTCAAGGCGCAGGGCATCACGCTCGAGGAAGCCCGGACCCGCCGTGCGGCCACCATCCCGGCAGGCCGCTATGGCACCTCTGCTGAATTCGGCGCGGCCTGCGCCTTTCTGTGCTCGGTCCATGCCGGTTTCATCGTGGGCCAGAACATCCTTCTGGACGGCGGCGCCACCAACGCCACGATCTGAGACGGGGCATGCCCCCGGTGAACCCGACCGCAGCGGTCCCTCCGCTGCGGCCTTGCGATGCGGGACGCTGCCTGCTATGCGCCTTTCCCGACCGTATTGATCGGAAATAGCCCGTTGACCAACGTATCTGACATGCCGGCGAAAGGGCCAGTGCCCCGGCTCGAGATCCGCAACCTTGTGCGTCGTTTCGACGGGGTCGCGGTGGTCGATGACGTGTCGCTGACGGTGATGCCGGGGCAGGTCACCTGCCTGCTGGGGCCGTCGGGCTGCGGCAAATCGACCACGCTGCGCATGATCGCGGGCGTCGAGATGCAGGATTCGGGCGAGATCTGGGTGGATGGCCACCTGATCTGCGACACCGTGTTCCGGGTCCCGCCTGAGCGGCGCGCCATCGGCCTGATGTTTCAGGACTTTGCCCTCTTTCCCCATCTGAGCGTCGCCGAGAACGTGGCCTTCGGCCTGTCCGGCCCGCGTGAGGCGCGCCGGGCGCGGGTCGAAGAGTTGCTGCGCAGGGTCGGCCTCCTGCGCTTCATCGACGCCTATCCGCATTCCCTGTCCGGGGGCGAACAGCAGCGCGTGGCCCTGTCGCGCGCCCTTGCGCCACGTCCCCGCATCATGCTGATGGACGAGCCTTTCTCCGGTCTGGACAACCGCTTGCGCGACGACATCCGCGACCAGACGCTCGAGATCCTCAAGCAGGAGGATGCCGCCGTCCTTCTGGTCACGCATGAGCCGGACGAGGCGATGCGGATGGCCGACGAGATCGCGCTGATGCGCGCTGGACGGATCGTGCAGAAGGGCGCGCCCTACAACATCTACAACGCGCCAAAGGATCGCGATTCGGTCGCGTTTTTCAGTGATATCAATGTGATACGGGGCACTGTTCGCGGCGCGCTGACCGATACGCCCTTTGGCCAGTTCCTCGCGCCCGGCGTGCCTGACGGGGCCGAGGTCGAAATCGTGATCCGGCCTCAGCACATCAAGATCGACCTTGATCGGGGCGGACGCGGCCCCAATCCCACCGTGCAGGACGGCGTCGCCGCACGCGGCGAGGTGGTGCGCGCGCGCTTCATGGGCAGCGAAAGTCTGGTCGAGATCCGGATGGATCATGACGGCTCGGTCCTCAAGGCGACCGTGCCCAATGTGTTCCTGCCCGCACCCGGCAAGCCGCTGTGGCTGATGATCCGCCGCGACCGTTGCTTTGTCTTTCCGGTGCGCTGACACGGTTCCCGGCGGCAACTGTGCAGGATGCGGCAAGGCGCGGCATCGGGATATGTGAAGCCAGAACAGGCCGACGGCGGGAATAACCGGCTTCGGGCTTGCGTTCTGCGGGACGAGGGCAGAAAAACCCCGGATGATCGCTGCTTTGGTTCTTCCAACCGGCGCTGATCGTCATTAGATGTTGAGAGTGATGGCTGAGGGCCTGTGCGGATCAAGCCGCGACGGGCCGAGCAAGGGAGAACTGCAATGTTGAACAATATCGGACTTCCGGGTCTTCTGCTGATCGCGGTGGTCGTGCTGGTGCTTTTCGGGCGCGGCAAGATCAGCTCGCTGATGGGCGAAGTCGGCAAGGGGATCACCGCCTTCAAGCGCGGCGTGAGCGACAGCTCCAAAGAGCTTGAGGACGGCAGTGGCGAGATGACCAAGGATGTCACGCCCGACAAAGAGAAAGACAAGGTCTGATCCATGTTCGATCTGGGCTGGACCGAGCTTCTGCTCATCGGCATCGTCGCGTTGATCGTGGTCGGGCCGAAAGACCTGCCGGTGCTGTTCCGCAATGTGGGGCGCTTCGTCGGCAAGGCGCGGGGCATGGCGCGGGAGTTCAGCCGGGCAATGGAAGACGCAGCCGACGAGTCGGGCGTGCGTGATGTGGCCAAAAGCCTGAAATCCGTGGCCGATCCCAAGAAGATGGGGTTGGACAAGATCCGCGAGGCGACGGACGAGCTCAAGGCGTGGAAGCCCGGCTCGGAAACCGCCAAACTGGCCGCAGACCGGGCCGAGGCGGCCGCCAAGCTGCGCGAGCAGAGCAAGCCCGAGGCTGTCGCGGCCAAGGCCGAGGCGGCGCGGACCGTGGCGGCCGAGCAAGCGGCCCCCGCCGCCAAGCCAGCCGCTGCTGCCCCCAAGGCCAAAGCCGCAGCCAAGCCAAAGGCGGCGGCCCCGGCCAAGCCTGCGGCCAAACCGGCTGCATCCAGGACCAAGGCCACATCCACTGCTGCGGCCTCCAAACCTGCGCCCCGGACCCGGTCCAAGGCAAAGACCGCAGATCCCTCGGCGCAAGAGTAGATCATGACCAAACAAGACGAGATCGACGATAGCAGCGCCCCGCTGATCGAGCATCTGGCGGAACTGCGCACGCGCCTGATCCATTCCGTGGTGGCCTTCATCCTTGGGATGATCATCTGCTTCACGGTATGGAACCCGATCTTCAACTTCCTGACGCATCCGCTCTGTTCGGCCATGGCCGAGCGCGGGCACGAGGATTGCGGGCTGATCCTGATCCGCCTGCAGGAAGGTTTCTTCGTCGCCGTCTCGATCTCGCTGATGGGGGGGCTGATGCTGTCCTTCCCCTACATCGCCTATCAGCTATGGCGCTTCGTGGCGCCGGGCCTCTACAAATCCGAAAAGGGCGCGTTCCTGCCCTTCCTGCTGGCCTCGCCCTTCATGTTCTTTCTGGGCGCAGGCTTCGCCTTCTATGTGGTGACACCGCTGGCCTTCGATTTCTTCCTGGGCTTCCAGCAACCCGGCACCATTCTGGGCGACTCCGCACCAGAGGGGAACGCCGTCGCCGGGATCGCCTTTCAGGGCTCCGCGCAGGAATATCTCAGCCTGACAATCAAGTTCATCGTGGCCTTCGGCCTCTGCTTCCAACTGCCGGTCCTGCTGACCCTGATGGGCAAGGCGGGGATCGTCAGTTCGGAAGGGCTGGCCAATGTGCGCAAATATGCGGTGGTCGGCATCCTGATTCTGGCCGCCCTTGTCACGCCGCCCGATGTGATCACCCAGATCATCCTCTTTGTCGTGGTCTACGGGCTCTATGAGATTTCGATCTTTCTGGTCCGCCGGGTCGAAACCAAGCGCGAAGAGAAACTCCGCGCCGAGGGTTACTACGATGACGAAGAGGATTTCGACGATCCGCTGATCAAGGAATTCGACGAGGATCTGGCCAGTGGGACCGACGGCGAGGACAAGTCGAAGTGAGTTCCAAGACCCTCAAACGCATCGCTGCGGCGCTGGAACGTCTGGCCCCACCGCCGCCGCAAGCCCCGGATTTCGACGCGGCTGAGGCTTTCGTCTGGCATGTCGAGCCTGACCGGCTGGAACCCGTGCCGCAAGTGTCGGGTGTGGCGCTGCGCCTGCTGGTGGGCGTGGATCGGTCGCGCGACACGCTGCTTGAGAACACGCTGCAATTCGCCCGTGGTCTGCCTGCGAACAATGCCCTTCTCTGGGGCGCGCGCGGCATGGGCAAATCCAGCCTCGTCAAGGCTGTCCATGCCGAAGTGCAGGCGCAGGGCCTGCCCCTGAAACTGGTGGAATTGCAGCGCGAGGATCTGCCGTCCGTCGCGCGCCTGCTGAACCTGCTGCGCGTGCGCCCCGAGCGGTTCGTTCTGTTCTGCGACGACCTCTCCTTCAGCCATGACGATCAGCATTACAAATCGCTGAAAGCGGTTCTGGACGGTGGGATCGAGGGACGCCCCGACAACGTGATCTTTTACGCCACGTCGAACCGGCGCCATCTGATGCCGCGCGACATGATCGAGAATGAACGCTCCAGCGCCATCAATCCCTCCGAAGCCGTGGAAGAGAAAGTGTCCCTCTCCGACCGTTTCGGCCTCTGGCTGGGCTTTCACGCCTGCGATCAGGATCAGTTTCTGGCGATGATCCGGGGTTATTGCACGGCCTTCGGCATCGACATCCCCGAAGAGCGTCTGCGGGCCGAAGCGATCGAATGGCAGGCCACGCGCGGCGCACGCTCTGGCCGGGTGGCCTGGCAATTCGTGACCGATCTGGCGGGCCGCGAAGGTGTGCGCCTCACGCAAGGCTGAAACGCCGCGCCGCCTGTGTCACCGTTCTGCAAATACTATACCTGCGGCCCGCATCCTTGCGGACCGCCTGAGGTTGCGCGCCTCAGCGCGGTGCGAGATAGGGGGTCGGGTCCACGCTGTCGAAGCCTTTGCGCACTTCGAAATGCAGATAGTTCGACGACCCGGACCGGATCTGCGCGATCTTCTGCCCGCGGGTGACCTTGTCATCCTTCTTGACGACCGCGCCTTCCACATTGGCATAAACCGTCAGAAGGTTGTCCGGATGCCGGATCACGATGATCGGGATCTGATCGGCGCTGGCGGTGATGGCGGCCACGGTGCCGGCTTCCGCAGCGACGATGGAAGTCCCCGACGGGGCCTGGATGTCCAGACCGTCATTCTTGCCCTTCTGGTAGTCGCGGATGATCGTTCCCTGCACCGGGGTGGCCAGTTGCGCATTGCCTGCCGGGGCGGACTGCGCCGCGCCAAGGTTGGGCGCCGTGGTGGCCGGCGCGGGGGCGGCAGCGGGCCGCGTCGTCTCGGTCGGCAGCGGTGTCGCCGCCGATGGTGGAACCGGCGTCGGCGATCCGGCACCCGGCGCGGTCACGGCGGCGGCCGCCGCCGGACGGGCCGGGGCCTCGGCATCCGGGACCGGGATCAACAGGAACTGACCTTCGCGGATGGTGTAATCCGATCCCAGACCGTTCCATTCGGCCAGTGACCGGACCGAGACATTGTAAAGCCGCGAGATCGTAAAGGCCGTCTCGCCGCGCTTGACCTGATGGCGCGTGGGTTCCAGTCCGACCTGCGGACGCTGTGCCGCGGCGGCGGGTGCCGGGGCTGCGGCAGAGGTGATCATCCCACCGCCCGCCGGTGGCAGGGTCGTCGTGCTGACGGCCGCCGCGTCCGAGCGGTCGATGGCGCTGCTGGCCAGACTGGTGATATCGGTGCCCGGCGGCTGGATCGTGCCGAACCCGCCCGTCGCTGCAGAAGGCTCCGCGACGCGGCGGGGCAGGGCCACCACCTCGTCCGGGCGCAGCGGATCGGCAGGGCGCAAGCCGTTGAAACGCGCCAGTTCATCGGGCGCGATCCCGATCCGCGTGGCGACATCCGCGACGGTGTCTCCTTGCCGGGCGACGGCCACCTGATAGTTCGGATAAGAGATGACGCCGCGCGCATCCGGCGCAGGGCGGTTGGCGACGGGCTGTCGCGCCGCCTCGGCGGTGTCGAGCGTGTCGCCGAAATTGCCACGCATGTCAAAGTCCAGCGGCCTGTCACAGGCCGCCAACAGGCCAAGCGCCGTGCCGGCCAGGATCAGGTGACGCAGCGTGCGGGTCGGGGATGGACGGCCTGTGCCTGTCAGGCCCGGACGAAATGTGCGGGGGGCAGCGGGACGGCTCTGTTCGGTCATCTCGATTTCCTCTGTCCTGCCCCTTGCGGCGGGGCCTGGTTGTTATCGTTCTGTCCGGCCCTGCGACCGGTTCGGGGTCATCCTTCGCCTGTCAGTCGCGCCCCAGACCCTCGACCAGAGGCACGAACCGGACCGGGCGCAACTCGTCATAGTCAAAGCCCGTGTCATGACGGGTCACGCGGATCAGGCTTTGCACCGTGTCGGACTGTCCCACCGGCAAAACCATGATACCCCCGATTTTCAATTGGGCCAAGAGGGGGCCGGGCGGGTCTTCGGCGGCAGCGGTCACGAGGATGCGATCAAACGGCGCCTGATCGGGCAGACCAAAGCTGCCATCGGCGGTAAAGGCGGTGATATTGGTCAGTTGCAACGCATCAAAGATCTCGCGCGCCTCGCGGACAAGTCGGCGATGCCGGTCCACCGTATAGACCCGGCGGGCCAGTTGCGACAGGATCGCCGCCTGATAGCCCGATCCCGTGCCCACCTCCAGAACCGTGTCGCGGGCGCTGACCTGCAAGGCCTGCGTCATCAGCCCCACGATCGACGGCTGGCTGATCGTCTGCCCGCAGGCGATGGGCAGGGGCATGTCCTCATAGGCGCGGGCGGCGAAGATCCCGCGGATGAAAGGGCCGCGGTCGATCTTTTCCATGGCCGTCAGGACACGGCTGTCTGTCACCCCCTTGGAGCGCAGGGCATAGAGGAACTGCATCTTGCGTTCCGCCGCGTCGCTCATTCGATCCCTTTCAACGGCTCCAGAAGGTCATGCGCCGTCAGATCCGCCCGCATCGGCGTGACCGAGATATAGCCGTCCAGATTCACCGCCGCATCGGTGCCGGGCAGGGTGGGCACATGCTGCTCGCCACCCTTGATCCACAGGAAACGCCGCCCCGAGGGCGACAGATGCGGCTCGACCGAGAAACGGGTGTTGCGGCGGAACCCCTGCGGCACCACGCGCGCCCCGCGCACGCCCTCGGCCGGAACGGGCGGGAAGTTGATGTTGTAGAACACCCGGTAATCCGCTCCATGCTCGGCCTCTGGCGTCGCGGCCAGAAGCTTGCGGATCAGCGCAGGACCATGCACCCCTGCCGCCTCGAAAGGATCGGGCGCGGCAAAGTTCGAGGGGCCCAGATATTGCGACAGCGCCATCGCGGGGATGCGTTGCAAGGCCGCCTCCATGGCCCCCCCCAGCGTGCCGGAATACAGCGCGTTCTCGGCCGAATTGTTGCCCCGGTTCACGCCCGACAGCACCAGATCGGGCACCGCCCCCTCCATCACGTCATGAATGCCCGCCAGCACGCAATCGGCGGGGCTGCCTTCGGTCGCAAAGCGCCGCTCGCCCAGCTTGGCGATCATCATCGGATGGGTATAGCTGATGCAATGGGCGACGCCGGATTGTTCGAAAGCAGGGGCCACGACCCAGACCTCGCCCTCCGGTCCGGCCAGATCGGCGGCGATGCGCTCCAGTACGGCCAGACCCGGCGCGTTGATCCCGTCGTCATTGGTAATAAGAATACGCATGCCTGCCCCGGTTCACCTTTTTTCATGGTGTAGAGGACGGGCGCGACGGGGGCAAGAAGGCAGCGCCCTCCTTTCATCGTTCTGCAAATACGCAATTCTCCCATCGCAGCAGGCGGGCCCTGTGCATGTGATCAGGCGGGGAATGAGTATTTGTGGAACGATGAAGCGGATGGCTCAGCCCAGCAGGGCCAGCAGGCGCGCCGCCTCGTCGCGCGGATGCGCCAGGGGCGCGCGATCCTCGCCGGGGAAAAAGCGCGCGCGGGTGGCGGTGGGCATGGGGGCTGGGGTCAGCACATGCACGCGCGGCCCGGTCTTGACGGTTTCCGCCGCCCAGCTTTGCGCCAGCGCGATCTGCGCGGCCTTGGTGGCGCCATAGGCACCAAAGAATTTGTGCCCCGCGCGCGGATCGTCAAAGAACAGCGCCGTGCCCGCCTGTCCCAGAAGCGGGGCAATATAGGGGATCAACTGCCCTGTCGCCGTGACGTTGCAGGCTACGGATTTGTCCCAGTCGCGCGCGTCGATGGTGTTGGCGGGGGACAGGGGCGCGGCGTGAATGGCCGTATGCGCCCAAAGATCGACATGCCCCCAGCGATCATGGATCGACCGGCACAGCTGCGCCATCGCCTCGGGCTTGGTGATGTCCATCGGGGCCAGTGTCGCCTGACCGCCCGCCGCCTTGATCCGGTCGTCCAGTTCCTCCAGCGCGCCGGTGGTCCGGCCCACCGCCACGATGTGATGGGTGGCGGCCAGCGCCTCGGCCAATGCCGCGCCAAGGCCCCGCGAGGCTCCGGTGATCAGGGCGATTTTCTCGGACATCTTGGTTCTCCTCGCGCTTGCGTCGCGCCCGATGTGAGGGGTTGCGCGCCCAAGGTCAAGGGGGCAGGCGGCGCAAGCGTCAGGGCATGGCCAGCCGCTGGGCCTCGCCATTGCGGATCATGTGGATCAGGCCCGGTTCTATCGCCGCGATGGTGGCGTCGCCGATCCTGTCGCCAAGACCCAGTTGCTGCACGCTGCCATTGCTCATCCGGATCAGCGCGCGCGAGGCTTGCCCCGCGACCACCGTGCCAAGCAGCGTTGTGCCGTCAAGCGGCAGCCGGCCTGTCAATGTCGCGGCGGATTGGGTTTTTTCCGTTGTGGGTGTTGTGTCGTCGCTTGGATATGTCGTGCTCATGCCGGTCTGTCATGCCCTGTGATGTTGCCGTCACGCGGCCTGTCGCATGGCAGACAGGGCAGGGAAAGGGGGGTGGCACCACTCTTTCGATCCTCGGCGGGGCATGCGCGATCCGATGCCGAGACGCGGGCAAAACCTTGCCGCATGTCCCATCATCCGGCTGCGACGGATTGTCCGCATCCCTTGTGGCGCTTGATCGCGTGACCTTTCAGGTCACTCGGCCGCCTTCAACTGGAAACCTTTTTCGATCATGTCGGACGGGGCCACCGGATATTCGCCCGAGAAGCAGGCGTCGCAATATTGCGGGCATTTGGCACTGCGCCCCTGCGCCTCGCCCACGGCACGGTAAAGCCCGTCCAGCGAGATGAACTTGAGGCTGTCCACCGCCAGATGCTCGCGCATCTCCTCTTCGGTCATGGTCGCCGCCAGCAGCTTGTCGCGCTGCGGGGTGTCCACACCATAGAAGCAAGGCCAGGCCGTGGGCGGAGAGGCGATGCGGAAATGCACCTCCTTAGCGCCTGCATCCAGGATCATTTCCTTGATCTTGCGGCTGGTAGTGCCGCGCACCACCGAATCGTCCACCAGGATCACCCGCTTGCCCCGGATCAGCGCGCGGTTCACGTTCAGCTTCAGGCGCACACCCATGTTGCGGATGCTCTCGGTCGGCTCGATGAAAGTCCGGCCCATATACTGGTTGCGGATGATGCCCATGCCATAGGGAATCCCGCTCTCATGGGCAAAGCCGATCGCCGCGGGCGTGCCGCTGTCGGGCACCGGGCAGACCAGATCCGCATCCTGCGGTGCCTCGCGCGCCAGTTCCACACCGATCTGGCGGCGCGTTTCATAAACCGACCGCCCTCCGATGATGCTGTCGGGGCGCGAGAAATAGACATGTTCAAAGATACAGAAGCGCGGCGATTGCTTGCGGAAGGGAAAGCGGCTTTCCAGACCCTTGTGGTCGATCACCACCATCTCGCCGGGTTCGATCTCGCGGATGAACTCGGCCCCGATGATGTCCAGCGCGCATGTTTCCGACGACAGCACCCAGCCATCGCCCACGCGGCCCAGCACCAGCGGGCGCACTCCCAAGGGATCGCGCACACCGATCAGCTTGGTCCGGGTCATGGCGACGACCGAAAACGCGCCTTCCACCCGGCGCAGCGCATCTTCCATGCGTTCGGCGATATTGCGTTGCAGGGACCGCGCCATCAGGTGGATGATGCATTCGCTGTCGGAACTGGACTGGAAGATCGAACCACGCTCGATCAATTCGCGGCGCAGCGCATCGGCATTGGTGATGTTGCCGTTATGGGCAATCGCGGCACCCCCCACGGAAAACTCGCCGAAGAACGGCTGCACGTCGCGGATGACAGCGCCTTTCGATCCGGCGGTGGAATAGCGCACATGCCCGATGGCCAAGGGGCCGGGCAGGGTCTGCATCAAGGTCTGCGATGTGAAATTGTCGCGCACATAGCCGAAGCGATGGGCCGAATTGAACCCCAACTCAGGATGATGCGCCACGATCCCGCCCGCCTCCTGCCCGCGATGTTGCAGGGCATGCAGGCCAAGCGCCACGAAATTCGCGGCATCAGTGACACCGAGCACACCGAAGACACCGCATTCCTCGTGCAGCTTGTCATCGCCGTCGTCGCCGTAGGCGTCGAAATCGAAAGGATGGGAGGGGGGCATGAGTTTGGACAAGGCAAGCTCCGAATCCGAATGGCGTGCGTCTGCCCCCTCTTAAGGGGTCAGCGCGCCAGTGTCACGAAAGGATCACATAAGATCTGAACCGGCGGCGCGCCGGTCCATCACACCAGGACTTACTGCGGTGCTTCGCAGATACCGACAAGGTCTTCATACTGCTGCGCGATCCAGCCCAGCGCCTGATCGGGGTTCCGTTCGCCGATCTGGCCGGTCAGATTGGCGAAAACGCGCGCCGAGCGGCTGTCATCGACCATGGCGATCTGCTGGGCCGAGGCGATGGTTTCATAGGCGAAAAAGGCCACGGCCACCAGAACGATGCCGCGCAGCACGCCGAACAGAAAGCCCGCGCCCTGATCCAGCCCACCCAGAACCGACCGTTGCACAAGGTTCGAGAACAGCGGTGTGAACAGCGACGCGACCACAAGGGCCAAGGCAAAGACCGCACCGAAGGCCGCGATGATGGACAATTCGCAGCTATCCGCGATCATGGCCCCCACGACCGGGATCTCCTTGACCAGCGGCTGAACCTGCGGTGCGAACATGAACGCGACCAGGGCCGCCACGATCCAGCCCGCAATCGCCAGCGCCTCGCGCACGAAGCCGCGGCTATAGGCCAGCAGCGCCGAGACCACGATCACGGCCGCCACCACGCCGTCGATAAGGGTAAAGCCTTCCATGTCGTCCCGTTCCTTGCCTTGAGGCGCGACCCTGCGCCGAAAACCCTAACCACGCGGCGTGGCGCTACCCAGCGCCGAAAATCTCGCCCACGAAAGCGGTCAGATCACCCATCCGGGTCAGCTTCATCCCGCTGTCGCCACCCGGCTTGCCGCCAGAGGGCGCGATGGCCGCTGTGAAACCAAGTTTTTGCGCTTCTTTCAACCTGTTTTCCGTCTGACTGACCGGCCGCAGGGCACCCGACAGACTGATTTCGCCGAAAATCACCGTTTCCTTCGGCAGGGCGGCGTCTTCCCGCGCACTCAGCAGGGCTGCGGCCACGGCCAGATCGGCGGCGGGCTCGGTCACCTTCATGCCGCCCGCCACGTTCAGATAGACATCAAGCCCCGTGAAGGGAATGCCGCAGCGCGCCTCCAGCACCGCCAGGATCATCGCCAGACGCCCGCCATCCCAGCCCACGACCGACCGACGCGGCTGGCTGTGGGGCGATGGGGCAACCAGCGCCTGAAACTCGACCAGCAGGGGGCGCGTGCCCTCGACCCCCGCAAAGACCACCGATCCGGGGCTGGGCTCGCCCCGTTCGGACAGGAACAGCGCCGAGGGGTTCAGTACCTCGGCCAGCCCCGATCCGGTCATTTCAAAGACGCCGATCTCGTCGGCCGGGCCGAAGCGGTTCTTGACCGCGCGCAGGATGCGGAACTGATGCCCGCGCTCACCCTCGAAATAGAGCACGGTATCGACCATGTGCTCGACCACGCGGGGGCCCGCGATCTGACCATCCTTGGTCACATGGCCCACAAGGATCACCGACATGTCCCGCCGCTTGGCAAAATTGGTCAACTCATGCGCCGCCGCGCGCACCTGCGACACCGATCCCGGCGCGCTTTCCACATTGTCGGCCCACATCGTCTGAATCGAATCGATCACCGCCAGCTGCGGCTTCTCTGTCTCCAGCGTGGTCAGGATGTCGCGCAGATTGGTGGCTGCGGCCAGTTGCACCGGCGCATCCCCCAGTCCCAGACGCTGCGCCCGCATCCGCACCTGCGCGGATGCTTCCTCGCCCGAGACATAGATGGTCTTCAGCCCCGCCTGGGCAAAGCGCGCGGCGGCCTGCAACAGCAGCGTGGACTTGCCGATCCCCGGATCACCGCCCACCAGAATGGCGCTTGATGGCACCAGTCCGCCACCCAGCACGCGATCCAGTTCCGAGATGCCCGAATTGGTCCGCGGCGGTGGGGTCTCCTCGGTCGCCAGATCGGTCAGTTTGATGGGCGAGCCGCGCTTGCCCCCCAGCGTTTTCGAGGCGGGACCGGCGGATAGCGGTGCCTCCTCGACAATCGTGTTCCACGCGCCGCAGGCGTCACAGCGCCCGGACCACTTGTTGAAGGATGCGCCGCAGGCGTTGCAGGAAAAGCTGTTGGATTTTGCCATGACGCAGTCATGCCCCAGCGGTGCCGGGCGGTCAAACCCTGAAATCAGCGGTCTGCCCTGGCCCGGTTTTCTGGCGCGCGGGCGGTCGATGGGTATTCAGGCCGAAGCGCGGAAGAAATGTTGAAAAAATGAAACCAATGACCTTAATTCAGCATCATTGTTTCCGTGTCACAAGCGACAGCGCAAGCGAGGTCAGGATGCAGGCCGTGAACAGGTAAAGCCCCCAGGCCACCTCAAGCCGTCCCACGCCCATGCCCTTGGCGATCACGATATAAAGCGCGATCAGGAAAATATCCGCCATGGCCAGCTTTCCGGCCATGGCGACCACAGGCAAAAGCCGCGGCGTCATCCGCCCCAGATGGATCAACGCCAGACCTGCGGTCTTGAGCATCGGCGCCACAAGCGCAAACACCGTCACCACAAGCGCCAGAACCACATCCTCGCTCCAGAGCGTGACCAGTCCCGATACGACCGAAATCTCGTCGGCGCGAAAGAAAGGAAGCAGTTGCGCACGCATCAGGGGGGCGAACCACGACAGGGGGAACAGGATCAGCAACGCCAGATTGGCCGCAATCAGCGCGGGATGCGCGCGGGACCGCTTCACTGCGCCAGCCACCAGAGCACAAACAGCGCCGCGATCAGCAGCGCGTGCAGCGCGTCGATCCCAATCCAGCGCCGACCGGGCAGGACCCCGGACATCGCCAGCGGGATCGATGCGGTCAGTGCGATCACCATGCCGCCACCGGCATTGGCCACATCATAGGCAAGCTGCGCCAGCGGCCCGCTTGTCAGGCCCAGCAGCGGCGGCGCGACACGGGCGGCAATCCCCAGCACGGCCAGCAGCAGCGCCACCATCGCCAGAAGCCGCGCCGGACCCGTGGCAACCAGTCCGCGCAGCAGCGCCAGCAGCAGGGTCACGGGCAGGTAGATCGTGGTCTTGAGCGCCAGAAACGCCAGCAGGATAGGGCTTGGCTCGAAGAGCGTGCTCATCGCACCGCCTCGATCGGGCCTGTCGCGCGGCCATGGATGAACTGGTCCAGATAGGGATCACCCGAGTCATCCATCTGCGCCACCGGCCCGGTCCATTTGATCACCCCGTCATGCAGCATTGCCACATTGTCGGCAATGGCGCGTACCGATGTCATGTCATGGGTGATCGTCATGGCGGTCGCGCCCATCTCGGTCACGATCTCGCGGATCAGCTCATTGATGACACCCGCCATGATCGGGTCCAGCCCGGTGGTCGGCTCGTCGAAAAAGATGATCTCGGGCTCGGCGGCGATGGCGCGGGCCAGACCCACGCGCTTCTGCATGCCCCCCGACAGTTCCGCAGGCAGCTTGTCCGCCACATCGGGTTTCAGCCCCACGCGGCGCAGCTTTTCAATCGCGATGGCGCGGGCTTCGTCCTTGGGGCGTTTCAGCGTGCCACGCATCAGCCGGAACGCGACATTCTGCCAGACGGGCAGCGAATCGAACAGCGCGCCGCCCTGAAACAGCATCCCGAAGCGCGCCAGAAAGGCGTCGCGGTCGCCCTTGCGCACATCCTGCCCGTCCACCTCAATCGTGCCGCGGTCGGGCGTGACCAGCCCAAGAATGCATTTCAGCGCAATCGACTTACCGGTGCCCGATCCGCCGATGATCACCATCGACGTGCCCTTCGGCACATGCAGGTTCACCCCGCGCAACACGCGATTGGACCCGAACGCCTTGTGAACATCGGTCAGCCTGATCATGCCGAGAAAAACGCCTCCGTCAGGATGAAATTCGCCGCCAGGATCAGGATGGCCGCCGCCACCACCGATCCTTTGGTTGCGCGCCCCACGCCCATCGCGCCGCGCGCCGAGTTCATGCCATAGTAGCAGCCCATGAGCGCGGCGATGAAGCCGAAGACCGCCCCCTTGGCCAGGGATGAGATGACGTCCCGCATCTCAAGGAAATCGGCCGTATTCTTCAGATATGTGGTGGCGTTGAAGCCCAGCCTCTCGGTGCCAACCAGAAACCCGCCATAAATGCCGATCACATCGCCCACACCCACCAGCATGGGCATCACCAGCGTGGCTGCCAGCACGCGCGGAAGCGTCAGGTATTTCATCGGATGTGTGGACAGGGTCACCAGCGCGTCGATCTGTTCGGTCACCTTCATCGTGGCGATCTCGGCCGCGATGCTGGATGTGACCCGCGCCGCGATCATCAGGCCGACCAGCACGGGACCAAGCTCGCGCACCATGCCGATGGCCACGATCTGCGGCACCACCGCTTCCGCCGAAAAGCGGGCGCTGCCGGCGTAGATCTGCAAGGCAAGGGCGCCACCGGTAAACAAGGCGGTCAGCCCCACCACAGGCAACGAGAAATAGCCGATCTGCAACAAGGCCTGCCCGAACTCGCGCGGATAGAAGGGCGGTCGCGCCAGATGGCTGATGGTCTGGCCGGTAAAGATGGCGAAGCGGCCCAGAGCGGCCAGAAGCGCAAGGGTAGACCGGCCCAGCGCGGCAAGGGGAGACAGAAGGATCATGCCCCGGTATAGCGCCGCTGATACCGGCTGCCCAGAGAGGTCAGGATCTCATAGCCGATGGTGCCCGCGATATCGGCCAGCGTGTCCACGGTCTGCACATGGTTCAACAGATCAAGACTGCGCGGTTCCTCGGGCAGATGCGAGATATCGACCGTGATCAGATCCATCGAGACCCGCCCGCGCACCGGACAGGCCGTATCCCCCGCATAAAGATGCAGGCCCTTGGACAGGGCGCGGTGGATGCCGTCGGCATAGCCCGCCGCCACCGTGGCCAGCCGGATCGGCTGGCTGGCGGTCCAGCTGTTGCCATAGCCCACAGGCTCGCCCACCTCGACCACGCGGGTCTGGATCACCGGCAGGCTGACATGGGCGACAGCCCGCGCCTGCGTGAAGGGCGCGCCGCCATAAAGCCCGATACCGGGGCGTGTCAGGTCGAAATGATAGTCCGGCCCCAGAAGGATGCCGCCGGTTGCCGCCAATGAACGCGGCACGTCCAGCCCGTCGGTCATGGCGCGGAACGTGGCCAGCTGAATCTGGTTCATCGGATGATCCGGCTCATCCGCACAGGCCAGATGCGACATGATCAGGGTGATGTTCTGCTCCAGCGCGATATCGCGCAGCGCCGCCCATTCGGCGGGTTCCATCCCCAAGCGGTTCATGCCGCTGTCCAGCTGCACCCCGAAAGGATGGCCCGGCAGCGCCTCGACATGGCGCAGCATCTGGTCGATGGAATTGATCATCGGTGTCAGATGCAGATCATGGATGCGGTCGGTATCCCCTGCCATATGCCCCGAAAAGACGTTGATCTCGGGTCCCGGACCCAGTGCCTCGCGCAGCTCGGCCGCTTCTTCGGTCACGGCCACGAAAAAGCGCCGCGCACCCGCCCGCGCCAAGGCCCGCCCGACGCGACCGGCGCCCAATCCATAGGCCCCCGCCTTGATCACGGCGGCGGTTTCCACCCCGGCGCCAGAGGCAGCATCCAGGGCGCGCCAATTGGCGGTCAGGGCATCAAGGTCGATGGTCAGGGTCGCGGCTGTCATGGGGTCGTTTTGGCATGCCGGGTTCCAAGGTCAAGGCCAAATCGGACGCAAGGCTTGGGGCCAGCACCGGACATGGATATTTTTGGCAAGAAGAAGCAGCAGGCGGCGCGCGCCCATCGGCCTCAGAAGCCCACATCCTCGCCGCTGCCCTGCTGCCAGGGTTTGACCAGGTTGCCGAAGCGGGTGAAGCGACCCTCGAAGCTGAGTTCGACCGTGCCGATGGGACCATGCCGCTGCTTGCCGATCACGACCTCCGCCTTGCCATGCAGCCGCTCCATCTCGGCCTGCCATGTGGCCATCTTCTCCAGCTCGTGATCGCCGGGCTTCTCGCGTTCCTTGTAATATTCCTCGCGGAACACGAACATCACCACATCGGCATCCTGTTCGATCGACCCGGATTCGCGCAGGTCCGACAGCTGCGGGCGCTTGTCCTCGCGGCTTTCGACCTGACGGCTCAACTGCGACAGGGCGATGACAGGGATGTTCAATTCCTTGGCGATGGCCTTCAGGCCCATCGTGATCTCCGAGATCTCGTTCACCCGGTTCTCGGACTTGCCCGCGCCGCGCACCAGCTGCAGATAGTCCACGATCAACAGGTCCAGCCCATGCGTCCGCTTCAGGCGCCGCGCGCGCGCGGCCAACTGGCTGATCGGCAGGGCAGGGGTGTCGTCGATGAACAGCGGGCAAGCCTCCAGCGACTTGGCGGCCTCGACGAAGCGGCGGAACTCGCCCTCCGTCATGTCACCGCGCCGGATCTGCTCGCTGGGCACTTCGGCGGCCTCGGACAGGATACGGGCGGCCAACTGCTCGGCGCTCATCTCCAGACTGTAGAACCCGACGACGCCGCCCTCGACCGTGCCCTCATGCCCGTCGGGCAGGATGCCGCGCTTATAGGCCTTGGCCACGTTGAAAGCGATGTTGGTGGCCAGCGAGGTTTTCCCCATCGACGGACGCCCGGCAAGGATCAGAAGGTCGGACTTGTGCAAACCGCCCAGCTTCTTGTCCATGTCGATCAGACCCGTGGAAATGCCCGCAAGCCCCCCCTCGCGCTGATAGGCGGCATTGGCCACGTTCACCGCATCGGTGACCGCGCGCAGGAACGACTGAAACCCGGTATCGGTCTTGCCCTGTTCGCTCAGCTTGTAGAGCGCCTGTTCCGCCTCGACGATCTGTTCGCGCGGCTCGGAGGCTATGTCCACCTTGGCGGCCTTGGCGGCGATGTCGCGCCCCAGCCCGATCAATTCGCGCCGGATCGCCAGATCATAGATCATCTGCGCATAATCGCGCACCGCATAGGACGACACCGCCGATCCCGCCAGACGCGCCAGATAGGCCGGGCCGCCCAGTTCCTCCAGCCCCGAATCCCCTTCGAAGAAGGCTTTCAGCGTCACCGGCGAGGCCAGGTTGTTCTTGGCGATCCGCGCCGCCGCGACCTCATAGATGCGCGCATGCACGGGATCGTAGAAATGCTGCGCCCCGATGATGGCGGCGACACGGTCATAGACGTCGTTATTCGTCAGGATCGCGCCCAGAAGCTGCTGCTCGGCCTCGATCGAGTGAGGCATCGTGTCGGGTTCCTGAACCACGGTGCCGGTGGCATTGAAAACGCTGACTGTGTTCATGATCGTCCCTGTCATTCCAGCCCGTGTCATAGAAAGCGCGGGCCGCGGGGGCAAATTGTATGTTTCTGGGGATAGGCTGTGCATATCCCCTCTGCCTACCGCATCATGGGGCGCGACGGGGCCATGCGTCAACATCTGGATGATCTGCGCCGGCCATCCCTTGTCCGGCCGCACAGGGACGACGGCGGATTGACGCCGTCAACCCGCCCTGCGCCTGTCATTTTCCGGCGCGCGCGGCCCGCCAGGCATCCGGCGCGGTCAGAAAGGCTTCGACCTCGGCCATGGTGGTGTCATCAAAGGCCCCCGAGGCGCGCGCCTCGGCCAGAACGTCCCACCATGTGCACAGGTAATGCAGCGCAACCCCATGATCCGCCAGAACCTTCTCGGTCTGCGGGAAAATGCCGTAGTAGAAGATCACCGCCGTATGCCCGCAAGAGGCTCCGGTCTCGCGAATCGCATCGACAAAGCTGAGCTTGCTCCCACCGTCCGTGGTCAGATCCTCGACCAGCAGGACGCGCTGGCCTTCCGTCATGGCACCTTCGATCCGGGCATTGCGACCATAGCCTTTCGGCTTCTTGCGCACATAGGTCATGGGCAGGGCCATGCGTTCGGCCACAAGCGCGGCAAAGGGAATGCCTGCGGTTTCACCGCCCGCGATATTGTCGAATGCCTCGAAACCCGCATTCCGCATCACGGTCACGGTCAGGAAATCCATCAGGGTCGACCGGATCCGCGGATAGGAGATCAGCTTGCGGCAATCAATATAGACCGGCGAGGGCAGGCCGGAGGCAAAGATGAACGGCTCAACGGAATTGAAATGCACCGCCTTGATTTCCAGCAGCATCCGCGCGGTCAGGCGCGCCATCTCTTGCGCGGGGGGATAGGAAGAGGGGATCATGGCAGCATCCTTTGCAAATCTGTGTCGTCTTCATCGTTCCCCAAATACTCACATTCCGGCGCGGCGTCAGGCGCATCGGTCGCGATTGAGTATTTGCAGAACGGTGAACATCAGGCAGTCACGGTCCAGTAGAGCGGGAAGCCCGGATCAAAGACCGTCACCGGGCCGTCGCCGCCATCGATCTTGGCAGGATAGGCCACGGGGTCCGCGCCGCGTGTCAGGGTGATGTGCCCCTCGTTCACCGGCAGGCGGTAATAGGCGGGGCCATGCAGCGATGTGAACCCTTCCAGACGGTCCAACGCGCCTTCCTCCTCGAAGACTTGGGCCAGGATCGACAGGGTGTTGGTCGCGGTGAAACAGCCCGCGCAGCCACAGGCATGTTCCTTGAGCGCATCCACATGCGGGGCCGAATCCGTGCCCAGAAAGAACCGCCCATCACCCGAAGTGGCGGCGGCGCGCAGGGCCAGACGATGGCTTTCGCGCTTGGCCACGGGCAGGCAATAGTAATGCGGCTTGATCCCGCCCACGAGGATGTGGTTGCGGTTGATGATCAGGTGATGGGTGGTGATCGTGGCGGCCAGATCTTCCGGCGCAGAGCGCACATAGTCCACCGCATCCGATGTGGTCACATGTTCCATCACCACGCGCAGGCCCGGTGTGGCACGACGGATCGGATCCAGTACGCGGTCGATGAACACGGCCTCGCGGTCGAAGATATCCACCGCGTGATCCGTCACTTCGCCATGCATGCACAGCGGCAGGCCGATCTCGGCCATCCGCTCCAGCACCGGGCGCACCTTGTCGAAATTCTTCACGCCCGAGGCGGAATTGGTCGTGGCCCCTGCCGGATAAAGCTTGACCGCGTTGATCAACCCGCTGGCATGGCATGCAGCCACGTCATCCGGGTCCGTCTCCTCGGTCAGATAGAGCGTCATCAGCGGCGCGAAATCCATGCCTTCGGGCAGCGCGGCCATGATCCGGTCGCGATAGGCCATCGCCTGCGCGCCAGTGACCACGGGGGGCACCAGATTGGGCATGATGATGGCCCGCGCGAAATGGCGGGCGGTTTCCGGCAGGACCGCGCGCAGCATCGCGCCATCGCGCAGATGCAGGTGCCAGTCGTCGGGGCGGCGTATGGTGATCGTCGTGCTCATGCGCTTCGCTTACACAAAGCGCGCGCGCAGGGCCAGAGGGTGATGTGCGCAAAGCGCTGTCGCGCTGCTCTGTCAGGTGTCTTTGCTGTCCGCGCCGGCAGGGCCGTTGCCCTTGCGGGCAGGGGGCGGGGTGAATTCACCAACCGTCGCGGCTTTCTCCAGCCCTTCAAGGCGGCGTTTGATCCGGGGCGCGTTCATGCGGCTGACAACGTTGCGGCATAGCAGAATGGCCAGATAGGGCCGGTGCGTCGCATCCAGATGCCCCAGAAGATTGCGCAGATAGGGAGAGTGACACCGCCGGGCGCGGGCCAGCCGCGCGAATTCATGCGGTGTCAGGCTGTCCGCCGAGATGGCCAGCAGCAAATCGTCGAGAATCTCCATCTCGATCAGGTCACCCTGCAACGCATCTCCCATATGCCGCAGACGCAGCTTGGTGACATTGGGGCGCGTGAACAGCGCCGCATGCATCGCGTCCAGATCCTCGGCCGGGTCATAGATGACATAGCCGCACTGCGCGGCGTCCATCATGTCCGGCGCATAGCCATAGCGATCGGTGAATGACGTGCGGCGCATATGCGCAAACCGGTTGTCCCATTCGGTCACGCGCGGATCAAGGGTCGCCTGCGGTTGCACCAGCAGAACATGTGCCCCCGGTGACGCCACCGAAAAGGCCGCCGCCGCATAGCCGCAGGGACCGGCACCGTAGAAGATGACGCGATCGAATTCCTCGAACCAGCCGTCATCCGTCAGACGATCGAACAGGGCATAGACCGCCGGATCACGGAACCATGTGTCACCATCGCTGATCACGCATAGATGCGACCACCCATGCGCCTTGACCATGTCCCAGCCAAGCGGTTGACCGACATCCGATTGCAACTGGATTCCCTGAATCGTCTCGAAACTGACCAGAAGCGTGCTGCCCGCGGTGATGCGTGTGGCGAAATGGCGGCTTCCAAGGGATTCAAAGGATCCAGAGTTTTCAGCGATTTCAGAGAGTTGCGCCAGCCATTCGCGTTTCTTCAGTCCTGCGAGGGACCGGTCGGGCAAAGGGTTCATCTGAGACATCGCTGCACGTCCTCGGGTGTCCTGCCACATCTGGCAGGTGTATTCTGCGCCGGAATTAGCCCGTGTTTAGGGCAAAATTTAGGAGAATATGGCGGCGTTCAAGGCGATTGCGGGGCAGTGCGCCGTCAAACCTCGTCCAGATCGGGCTTTGTTTTCTGTGCCGCGATGGCATGGGCCAGCAACGGTCCGGCCTCGGCCTTGCTCAGCGGGTGCGAGGCGGGCGTCATCATCAGCCGTCCCATCAGGGCGCGCATCTCTTCCTCGCGCATCAGGGCGGCAAAATGGCTGTCGCGCCACGCCACCGCAGCCCGGTGTCCTTCGGCCAGTTCGGGATCGGCCATCAGCCTGTTGCGTTCGGCCTGCATCCGGGTGGACAGGGCCAGGATCGAGCGATCCTCGTCGGTGTTGAAATTCCGCTCGACCCAGTAATCCAGACCAAGCCGCTGTCCGGCATGCACCGCCCGCCCCCGGTCGGCCTTGAGGACGAAATCCTGCATCGCCCCAAGCGGATAGTGGTTGAGTTGCACCAATGTGTGATTCGGCCGCCCGAAGGGCGAGAACAGCCCGGCCCGGCGAAACCGCGGGGGCAGGGCGCGTCCCGCGCCGTCGAACCAGCGCCCCTGATCGCACCGCGCCGGATCGGGGGCGCGGGGGCGGTGGATGCCGGGTTTGGCATAGGTGCCGTCATTGCGATAGAGCGTCTTAAACATCGACGCGCGCCACGGCCAGTGCATGATCGTGGGGGCGGCGCGGGTGAACCGTGCGGTGACAGGCCGATCCTCATGCAGCACCATCCCGGCATTGCCGAACAGCCGCCATGTCAAGGTGATGGCCGTCGCCTCGGGCAGCGCGTCCAGCAGGGCGGGCAGGGTGCGGTCGCCTACGTGGATATTGACGAATTCGTCGATATCCAGCGGCAGGACCCAGTCTGCATGTTGCAGCAGCGGATGATCCGCCGCCCGCTTCATCGCGCTGAACTGGATGCCCGCCTTGTCATAGGGGGGCAGGTTGCGCAGATGCGTCAGCACCCCCATTTGCGCCAAACGGTCCAGCATCAGGTCGGACCCGTCCTGGCAGTCATTTGAAAAGACAAGGAAATCCGTGAACCCCACAGCGCGATGATGCGCCAGCCATTCCAGCAGAAAGGCCCCCTCGTTGCGCTGGGTCAGGATGGCAAGCGCGCGCATCCGCCTTACCAGCCCCGCAGAAAGGTGACGACCTTGGCCTCGGAGGCTTGTGGGAAATAGGTCAGACCGGCGGCGGCAAATGCGTCGAACACGGCCTTGACCCCGGCCTGTTTGATCCATTGCGGATGCAGCTCGACCACAGCGGCGCGCAGACCCTCCAGTGGCAACATCGGGATCACATGCGCCTCCGCCCCCTCGATATCGCAGACCAGCACGGTGGGACGGATCGCCTCGAACACCTCGCGGGCTGCACGGGTTTCAACCTTGGCCACCGACAGATGCGGCTCTTTCTCCAGCGGCGTCATCGATGAGGCGAGGATGTTCTTGCGCACATAGAAATCCACTTCGCCGGTCTCCTCGGCGATCAGCGCGTGATGCACCGTGGCGCGCGTGGCCCCATTCGCGGCATGGACCGACCGGATATAGGGGATCAGGCCGGGATTGCCCTCAAAGGCATGCACCGTCGCGCCGCAGCGCATGGCCATCAGCGTGGACATATAACCAATCCCCGCGCCCAGCTCGATCACCGTATCGGTGGGTTTGACCACGCGTAGCACGGCATCGGTTTCCTTGCGCTCATAGCCATTGGCGCGCAGGGATTGCCGGATACGCGGGCGCAGCACGGCCCGGTCCAGCGGGAATTTCAGGTTATGCGACCGGATCATCTCGGTGATCGGCGCGGCCTCGGGCATGACACCAATCTCGGGCGTCGCCTCGATGTCAGTCTCAGGCGCGGGCGGTGCGGCGCAGGGGGCTTTTCGTTTGGCCATGTCAGCTTTCCATATCAAGGGCGAGGGCATAGGCGACGCGTTCCGTGGCCGTCAGCTTGAGGGTCAGGGCCTGCTCATACAACTCTCGGAACTCCGGCATGGCCTGCAATTCTGCCGCCTTGGCCCGGTGCCACGCAAGTCCTTGTTCATGCAGGGCGCGCAAGCGGTCGTCCTGCATCATGGCGTCGCATTCAGCCCGCACACGCGGCACGTTGCGCTTGATCGTGATGTCGCGCACATCGGACCAGTCCATCCTGATCCAGTAATTGATCCCGATGGCCCGATCCACATGCAGCGCACGGCCCCGTTGCCGCTTGATGAGGAAACTTTCGGCCGAGCGCAGCGCGTAATGGTTCAGTTGCAGCAGGTCATATCCGATGGATTTGACCGAGTTGCGCCAGCCTTTCTCCGCCGCCTCGCGGGTCATGTCCTGCCCCGATCCGTTCACCCAGAGCACCTGATCGCGCAGATCCGAGTCCAGCTTGTTGGGGCGGTGACAGCTCAGCTTGGCATAGGCGCCATTGTTGCGGAACATGGTCTTGAAACCCCATGCCGTATGCGGCTTGGGGCAGAACCGCGGCGCGCACCATTCGAACTGATCTGTCACGAACCGGTCAGACAAGGCGGTCACGCCGCCATGTCCGAACAGCCGCCATGTCATCGCGACATTGGTGGCCCCCGGCAAGCGGGCGAAGAAATCATCCAGCGTGCCATTGTCGCAGCGGATATTGATGAACTCGTCCACGTCGATATGGATGATCCATTCCGCATCGCGGATCAGCGGTTCCTTCAACGCCTTGTTCAACGCCGATTGCTGGGGCGAATTGCCCTTCCATCCGTCGTTGTTGCGATGCTGGAGCAGGCCCATCTCCTGCATCCGGTTCAGGATCTCGGCTGTGCCGTCGGTGCAGTCATTGGTGTAGATCAGGAAATTGTCCACGCCGATGGCGCGGTGATAGGCGACCCATTCCGCGATGTAGGGCGCCTCGTTCTTCATGCAGCCGACGATCACGCGACCCGAGGAGCCCTTGGGCAGCACGCGGGGCGCACGGGGCGCATAGGCGGCGGCCAGCTCTTCCTCGTTCACCATCCCCAAGCGGTTGTGCGGCCGGAAGGGCGAGGCTTGCAGCTTGTGGAAATTCTCGATCGCCAGCGGTGGCATGATCCGCGCCGCCGACTCGGTCAAGGGCGTGGCTTTGGGCTGCGCTTTGGCCGCAGGGGCGGGTGCAGCCGGGATCACGGGCGCTGCGGCACCCTTGCCCCCGCGCCCCTCTGGGCGGGGATCATCGGGCATGGCCGCGTCGCCCGCCTCTGCGGCATTGGCCTTGATGGCGCGGTCGATTCTTGCGCGGAAGGCCAGCAGATACTGGCTTGCGCGAAATCCCTGACCGGGATCGGCCTCGGTCCATGCCGGGGTCTTCGCGCCCCGCTTCCGGGTTGGAAAGACCCCGCGCAAGGCGCTCTGGCTGGACAAGGATGACTTCAGACGATCCTCAAGCGGCTTGGAGATTCCCAAAAGCGTATCTGGATCAATGGGTTCACCGTCTATCCTGATCTCGTCGATGAACTTGCGCCACAGCGGGCGGGGCACGATCTGTCCGGTCACGTCCTGAAGCCGCTCCAGCAACAGGTTCATGCGCCGCGCCCGGCTGATCCAGGCCGCCGAAGGGGGCGCAGGCAGCTTGGCGGGCGTTGCACGGCCCAATGTCTCGGTGATGCCGAACGCGGCGCGGATCTCCTCGGTCGCGTCCTCGCCATGAAACAGCGCCACATCATAGGGGCGCAGGGTGACCGCGCCCTGACCGAAAACGCTCTCCCAATGGCACACAAGACCCGCGTAATCCAGCCAGAAGGCAGGGCAATGCGTCTCGAAGAACCGCCCTCGCTCCGGATCAACGGCAGGTGCCAGCGCCAAAGCCGCCTCCCACCATCCGCTCGCAGGCAAATCACGCTCCACCTCCAGCGGACTGTGCCGCCCGTCCAGCACCTGCGCCGCAAAATGGCGCGCCAGCAACCGCGCCGGGGCGTCCACATGGGCGATGATGCGGATATCCTCCGACAGCGGGGCCAGCAAGTCGCGCAGCCGTTCCAACTCGGACCGCCGGGCCAGCGATGTGCCCAACTGGCTCGCCGACAGGATCAGCGTCTCGGGTCGATGCGTGGCCATGTCGCGGGCCAGTGTCGCGGACAGCTCCGCGCGCAGCGCCGCCTGACGCGCAGGATCGGCATGGCCGCGCCCGGCGCGCAGGGCATCCACGTGATCAGGGTCCGTCACGGCCATGTAGAGCCGCGTATGGTTGCGCGGTCCGGCGGCGCGCGGAAACAGCACGCCCTTGGCCAGCATCTGTTCGCGCTTGTCGGCCATCACCTGTTGCAGGCGCGCGGCACCGACATGTTCCAGCCCGATATGCAGATAGATCCGCGTCATGCGACCTGCTCCCCGACCACGGTCGAGGTCGGCGGATTGCTGTTGGCGCGGCCCCACCATGGCAGCGTCCTTGCGATATGGGCACCGATCAGGGCAGGGGCCTGCGGGTCCGCGACATCATAAAGCAGAAAGGCCGGATCATCCCTGAACAGGGCCTGAAGATGGGCGTAATGCCCCTCGATCCAGCGCACCCGCTCTGCCGTCGTCGCGCCAAAGCCGCGTGGCAAGCCGGGCACATCGCTGCGGGGCAGACGCTCGGTGCCAAGGTTCGACCAGCGCAGCATCGAATCCGACAGCGCGCGCGGATCGCGCCAACTCGCCAGAAACCGCACCCCCGGATGATGCGCGCGAATGGCGCTGATCAGGCCCCAATCCGTCTGCGGCCACAAGGACTGCCCCTCGCGCAGGCAGCTGATCTCCGAGAAAGCGTCGAACCCCTCCAGCCGGGCCAACGGGTCGCCGGTGTTGAAATACCCGTCATAAAGGCTCTGGCCGAGGAAAATCCCGTGCATGCTGGTATCCGCAGTCTGGCGGCGGCGGATGCGGTAATCCGCCACTTTCAGCCCCGACAGGCGCAGCGCATGGGCCAGTGTGGTGGTCCCTGTCTTGGGCAGGCCAAGGTTGACGACACGCAACCGGTGCGGGGGGCGGTGGGCGGTCATGCAGCCTCCTCCCACAGACCCAGTTCGCGCAACAACGCCTCCTCCTGCGGGGGCAGGGTCGAGGCGGCCTTCAACTGGTCGCGCATGTCCTGATATTCCGGCCGCGCCAGCAGGGCTGCGGCCCGCGCGCGGTGCAGGGCCACACATTCCAGATGCAGCGCATCAATCACCGGATCGGCGCGCAACCGCGCCATCTCGGCCTCCAGCGCGGGTAGATAGCGCTGGATGCTGGTATCTTCCATCGCGGGGTCGTTACGCTCGCGCCAATAGGTGTCGTCAAAGGCCCGGTTCTCGCGGTTCACGTCGCCCCGATCATTCTTGACCAGATAGCTGTCCAGAGACCGCAGCGCATAATGGTTCAGCGTGGCATGCACCCGCGCGCCCATCGCGGGAAACTTGCGGATGCGGCGCGGATTGGCCGCCACCAGAAACTTGTGCGGCACCGCGCGGCCCGCGCCATCCGTCCATGCGGGATATTTGCGCGGCGGCAGCTTGGCGCTGAAAAAAGGCCGGTGCGCGCCGTAATAGTGCAGCGGGAAATCCCGCCGGATCAGGGACTTCACCTCGATCGCGGTTTCGCCGCACCAGATATCGGGGTTATGGCAGCGGGTGAATTGCGCGATGACGGGCCGGTCCTCGAACCCGTCGATCCCCGCATTGGCGAAGAACTGAAAAGTCACGCTGATCGCCTGCGGATCACCGCAGGCCGCAATCAGCGCGGGGATCGTATGGTCGCCCACATGGATGTTCAGAAACTCGTCCACATCCGCGATCCAGACCCAGTCCGCCTCGGTCACGATATCCTGCGAGGCCGCATGTTTCAGCGCCTCCATCTGGTAATTGCGCCCTTCGGCCGGGTTGGGCAGGTGCCGCACCACGCCGCGCTCCGCCAGCGCATCCAGCATCCGGTCGGTCCCATCGGTGCAATCATTGGAATAGAACAGGAAATCGGTGACCCCGATCACCCTGTTGAAGGCGATCCATTCCAGCAGAAAGGGACCCTCGTTCTTGACGCAGGTCACCGCCGTAATACGCAGCCCTGCCTGCCGCGTCTTGTCCTGTTCACTCATGACACCCGTGCCTGTCTACTGCCGGGGCGCGCTGCCCGCGCACGCCTCTCCGTCACTGTGACGGATTTTTGTTTCACAAAATCATCGCAGGTCACGCAGAATCCGTCAATCTTTCACAAAATTTTCCACGGCTTGCGGGCATTCGGGTCACGCTGTCTTGCCTTGACGGCGCATTGGCCCAGTTGCAGGGTTCGTGCCAAAGGGAGGATCACATATGCCGTTGCCGCAATCCATCGACGAGGTGCAAAGCCTGCTGGCCGGTCAGGACTATGTCTGTGGCCGGGCGCTGGCCACGGTCACGTTCCTGTCGCTGAAACTGGGCCGCCCGCTGTTTCTGGAGGGCGAGGCGGGCACCGGCAAGACAGAAATTGCCAAGGCCATCGCCGCCGCCCTTGGCCGCCGCCTGATCCGCCTGCAATGCTATGAGGGCCTTGATGCCTCCTCTGCCGTCTATGAATGGAACTTCGCCGCGCAGATGATCGCCATCCGCACCGCCGAAGCCGCAGGCGGTGCCGACCGCGACACGCTCAAGACCGAGCTTTTTACCCAGGACTACCTGATCGAGCGGCCCTTGCTGCAAGCCATGCGCCCGCAGGCAGGCGGCGCCCCCGTCCTGCTGATCGACGAGCTGGACCGCACGGATGAACCGTTCGAGGCGTTCTTGCTGGAGGCGCTCAGCGATTTTCAGGTCACGATCCCCGAACTCGGCACGATCCACGCGCCCGAACCGCCCATCGTCATCCTGACCTCGAACCGCACGCGCGAAGTGCATGACGCCCTCAAGCGGCGCTGTCTTTACCACTGGGTCGATTACCCCACCTTCGACCGCGAGATCGACATCCTCAAGGCCCGCGCGCCGGAGGCGTCCGAAGCGCTCAGCCGCGAGGTGGTGGCATTCGTCCAACGTCTGCGGACCGAGGATCTCTTCAAGAAACCCGGCGTGGCCGAAACCATCGACTGGGCGAAATGCCTGCTGGCGCTGGACGTGATCAGCCTGTCGCCCGAGGTCATTGCAGATACGCTGGGCGCGATCCTGAAATATCAGGACGACATTGCAAAATTGCAGGGTAGTGAGGCGAAACGTCTGCTCGACGAGGCGCGCGCCACCTTGGAGCCCGCGTGATGCAGCAGAGGTTGCAGCGGGGGGCTTCCGCCCCCCGACGTCGAACTGTGTTCGACGAGCCCCCCGAGAGTATTTGCGGCAAGATGAAACAGGCGTAACTCATGGCCGAATACATCCCCCTCGATCTGCCCGACAATCCGCGCCTGGCCGAGAACATCACCCATTTCGCCCGCGCTCTGCGCAAGGCGGGCCTGCCCATCGGCACAGGCCGCGTGATCGATGCCATCCGCGCGGTTGAGGCGGCAGGATTCACCGACAAGCGCGATTTCTTCTGGGTGCTGCATGCCTGTTTCGTGAACCGCCCCGAACATCGCGCGGTCTTTGCGCAGATCTTCCGGCTCTACTGGCGCGACCCGCGCTATCTTGAGCACATGATGTCCATGATGCTGCCCGCCATTCGCGGCGTGCAGGAAGACCGCACGGCGCAAGCCGCCGAGAAACGCGCGGCCGAAGCCCTTCTGGATGGCGCGAACCGACCCGTGGAACAGGAAAACCCCCGCGAAGAGGAAACGATGATCGAGGTCGATGCCTCGATGACCATTTCCACCGAAGAACGGCTGAAAACGCTGGATTTCGAGCAGATGAGCACCGCCGAGATCGCCGCCGCCAAGCGGATGCTGGCGCGGATGAGCCTGCCGGTGAAACCCATCCCTTCGCGCCGGGGCCAGCCCAGCCTTACCGGGCAGCGCATCGACTGGCGCCGCACCATGCGCGCCTCGATGCGCCGGGGCGGCGAGATGCAGGAACTCTCGCTCAAGAAACCGCGCCCGCGCTGGCCCAATCTGGTGGTGCTTTGCGATATCTCGGGGTCCATGAGCCAATACAGCCGGATGGTTTTGCATTTCCTCCATGCCGTCGCCAATGAAAAGGGCGCGGGCTGGGCAAAGGTGCATGCCTTCACCTTCGGCACGCGCCTGACCAATATCACCCGCCATCTGGCCACCCGCGACGTGGATCAGGCGCTGAAGGCGGCGGGGGCCGAGGCGCAGGATTGGGAAGGCGGCACCCGCATCGGCACCTGCCTGCATGCCTTCAACCGCGACTGGTCGCGCCGCGTCATGGGGCAGGGGGCGGTGGTCCTTCTGATCACCGACGGGCTGGACCGCGACAGCGCCGCCGATCTGGGCCGCGAGATGGAACGCCTGCACCTGTCCGCGCGCCGCCTGATCTGGCTCAACCCGCTTCTGCGCTGGGACGGTTTCGCCCCCAAGGCGCGCGGCATCATGGCCATGCTGCCCCATGTGGACAGTTTCCGCGCCGGCCATTCCATCGACAGCCTCGAGGCCCTTGCCGCCGCCATATCAAAGCAGGATGATACAGGCGAAAAGACCCGGCTGATGGCCGCGCTGCGTGCCCATTGACCGACGCGGCCCGTCAGGGCCAAGGGAGGGACCCGATATGACCGACAGATATGACCGCATCCCCGAAATCGCCCTCGACTGGCACCGCGACGGGCGCGGCGCCGTGCTGGCCACCGTGGTGGAAACATGGGGCTCCGCCCCCCGCCGCGTCGGCAGCCAGCTTGTCATCTCGGGCCGCGGCGAGATCGAAGGCTCCGTCTCGGGCGGCTGTGTGGAAGGCGCGGTGGTGACCGAGGCGCTTGAGGCATTGGAGCAAGGCACATCCCGCCTGCTGGAATACGGCGTCAGCGATGGCGATGCCTTCGCCGTGGGGCTGGCCTGCGGTGGCACGATCCGTGTGCTGGTCGAACCCGTCGGCGCGGAACTGACCGAATCCCTGCTGGCCGATCTGACCGCCGCCCGCGCCGCCCGCCGCGCCGTCGCTTATGTGGCCGACCTTGCCAAAGGCACACGCCACCTCACCACATCGGACCACGCAGACCGCTTCCGCATGGACCGTTCGGGGTTTGAGGACGACGGCCAGACCTTCGTCGCCATCCACAACCCACCGCTGCGGATGATCGTGGTGGGGGCCGTGCACATCGCTCAAGCCCTTGTGCCCATGGCGCGGATCGTGGGCTATGATCCGGTGATCGTTGACCCGCGCGATGCCTTCGGAAGCCAGGCCCGTTTTCCCGGCGAAACGATCCTGAACGACTGGCCCGATGATGCCATCGCCACACTGGGGCTGGACGCGCGCACCGCACTGGTGCTGCTGACCCATGATCCCAAGCTGGACGATCCCGCGATCGAGGCCGCCATGGCCTCGGACGTGTTCTATATCGGCGCTCTCGGCTCCAAACGCACCCATGCGTCGCGCGTCGAAAGGCTCACCGCCAAGGGCATCCCGGCGGATCGGATCGCCCGCATCCACGGCCCTGTCGGTCTGGACATCGGCGCGGCTGGCCCATCCGAGATTGCCCTGTCGATCCTTGCCGAATGCACGCAGGTCTTGAGGAAAGGATGAAATTCGGACCCATCCCCGTGGCGCAGGCGACAGGCGCGATCCTGGCCCATTCCGTCGATCTGGGCGGCAAGCGGCTGCGCAAGGGCGTGACACTTGAGGCGGGCCATGTGACCGCGCTGACGGCGGCGGGGCATGAGACGGTGATCGTCGCACGGCTGGATCCCGGCGATGTGCATGAAAACGACGCGGCGGCGACGCTGGCCTCGGCCCTCGTGCCAGATCCGGCGGCGGCGGGGCTGCGCCTGACAGCGCCCTTCACCGGCCGGGTGAACCTCATGGCCGAAGGACCGGGTGTTGCGGTCATGGATGTCGCAGCGCTGACCGCGCTCAACGCGGTCGATCCGATGATCACGCTGGCGACCGTGCCGCCCTTTCACCAGATGGGGCCGGGCGGCATGGTGGCCACGGTCAAGATCATCTCCTACGGCGTGGCCCGCGCCGATCTTGAGCGCGCCTGCACCTTGGGCGCGGGCGCGATCCGGCTGGCACAGCCGCAACTGCGCACTGCGACCCTCATCATCACCGACATCGCAGGCGGTCTGGCCAGCACCGAGGAGCAGGCGCCCGACAAGGGCCGCGCGGCCATCGAGTCGCGTCTGGCTGCCCTGGACATGGTGCTGGACCGGGTCGTCACGGTGCCGCATCGCAGCGAAGAACTGGCCGATGCCATCGCGGGTGCCCAGAGCGATCTGGTGCTGATCCTGACCGGGTCCGCCACATCGGACATGGATGATGTGGGCCCCGCCGCCCTGCGCCGTGCCGGCGGGCAGGTGGAACGCTTCGGCATGCCGGTTGATCCGGGCAACCTTCTGTTTCTGGGCGCGCGCGACGGACGCCCCGTGATCGGCCTGCCGGGCTGCGCGCGCTCTCCTGCGCTGAACGGGGCGGATTGGGTCCTGTCGCGCATCGCCTGCGGTCTCACGGTCACGGCGGCGGATATCGCCGCCATGGGAATCGGCGGCCTGCTCAAGGAAATCCCCTCGCGTCCCATGCCGCGTGCAGGGCGGGGCGACAGAAAACCGGCCTGATGATCACGCTCCGGACCATGCGGCGGGTTCGTTTGATGCGTGACAAAGGCATGGCAAGTCACTTCCTTGCGAGACGCGACAAAATTCATGCTTCTCATATCGCCGGGGGCATGTTTAGGTATCTATCGTGGACGACATAAAATCTCTGGGAGGAGCGTCATGGTACAGGTCAAAATGACCGTGAACGGCAAGGCCGCATCGGGCGATGTGGAAGGCCGGACATTGCTGGTTCAATTTTTGCGCGAAAATCTGCATCTGACAGGCACGCATGTGGGCTGCGACACGTCGCAGTGCGGCGCTTGCGTCGTGCATGTGAACGGCACCGCCGTGAAGGCCTGCACCATGCTGGCCGCCGAGGCCGAAGGGGCCGAGGTCGTGACCATCGAAGGCGTGGCCAATGCGGATGGCTCGCTCAATACCGTGCAGCAGGCGTTTCAGGATCACCACGGGCTTCAGTGCGGTTTCTGCACCCCGGGCATGGTGATGACGGCAACGGCGCTGCTCAAGGAAAACCCCAATCCGACCGAGGCGGAAATCCGCGACTATCTGGAAGGCAATATCTGCCGCTGCACCGGCTATCATAACATCGTCAAGGCGATCATGGCCGCAGCAGGGCAGGACGTCAGCCGCATCGCGGCCGAATAAGATCGAGGGATGCGCCCAAGCGGCGCTATCTTCGCATTACCTAGGATCATGAAGAATGCGCGTCCGAGGAGGGAAGCCATTCTTTACTCAGGGAGAGGAATACCATGCCCAAGGATCATGGAATTGGCGCCAGCCCGAAGCGGCGCGAGGACCTGCGGTTTCTGACCGGAAACGGCAATTATACGGATGACATCAACCTCTACGGACAGACCTATGTGCATTTCCTGCGCTCGGATGTGGCGCATGGACGGCTGAACAAGGTCGATACCGCGGCTGCGGCGGCGATGCCCGGCGTGGTGCGGATCTTCACAGGCGCCGATTTCGCCGGTGTGGGCGGTCTGCCCTGCGGCTGGCAGGTCACCGACAAGCACGGCCAGCCGATGCAGGAACCCGGCCATCCGGTTCTGGCACAGGGTAAGGTCCGCCATGTGGGCGATCCCATCGCCGCCATCGTGGCCGAAACCTATGAGCAGGCCCGCGACGCGGCCGAGGCCATCGTGCTGGACATCGAGGAACTGCCCGCCGTCATCGACATGAAGGCCGCCGTCAAGGATGGCGCGCCCAAGGTGCATGACGAGCTGACCTCGAACCTCTGCTATGACTGGGGTTTCGTCGAAGAAAACAAGGCCGCCGTGGACGAGGCGTTCAAGTCCGCCGCCCATGTCACCACGCTGGAACTGGTGAACAACCGCCTTGTCGCCAACCCGATGGAACCGCGCGTGGCGGTGGGCGATTACAACCGCTCGACCGATGAATCCACCCTCTACACCACCTCGCAGAACCCGCATGTGATCCGCCTGCTGATGGGCGCCTTCGTGCTGGGCATCCCCGAACACAAGCTGCGCGTCGTGGCGCCCGATGTGGGCGGCGGTTTCGGCACCAAGATCTTCCACTACGCCGAAGAGGCCTTCTGCACCTTTGCAGCCCGTCAGTTGAAGCGCCCCGTCAAATGGACCTCGACCCGGTCCGAGGCCTTCATGTCCGATGCCCATGGGCGCGACCACGTGACCAAGATCGAACTGGCGCTGGACAAGGACAACAACTTCACCGCGCTGCGCACCGAAACCTATGCGAATATGGGGGCCTATCTCTCGACCTTCGCACCCTCGGTGCCGACATGGCTGCACGGCACGCTGATGGCGGGCAACTACCGCACCCCGCTCATCTATGTGAACGTGAAGGCCGTGTTCACCAACACCGTGCCGGTTGACGCCTATCGCGGCGCGGGCCGCCCCGAGGCGACCTATCAGCTGGAGCGTGTCATCGACAAGGCCGCGCGCGAATTGGGCGTGGACCCGATCAAGCTGCGCCGGCAGAACTTCATCACGCAATTCCCCTATGCCACCCCTGTGGCGGTGGAATATGACACCGGCGATTACGTCGCGACGATGGACAAGCTCGAACAGATCGCCGATCTGTCCGGCTTTGCCGCGCGCCGCAAGGCGTCCGAGGCCAAGGGCAAACTCCGCGGTCTGGGCGTCAACTGCTATATCGAGGCTTGCGGCATCGCACCCTCGAACCTCGTCGGCCAACTGGGTGCCCGTGCTGGGCTCTACGAAAGCGCCACGGTCCGCGTGAACGCCACCGGCTCCATCTCGGTCATGACCGGCAGCCATAGCCACGGGCAGGGGCACGAGACCGCCTTCCCGCAGGTGATCGCGGAAATGCTGGGCATCGACGAGTCGATGATCGAAATCGTCCATGGCGACACCGCCAAGGGCCCGATGGGCATGGGCACCTATGGCTCGCGCTCCCTCGCCGTGGGCGGCAGCGCCATGGTCCGCGCGACCGAGAAGATCATCAACAAGGCCAAGAAGATCGCCGCCCATCTCATGGAAGCCTCGGACGCGGATATCGAGGTCAAGGACGGCAAGTTCCACGTCGCCGGCACCGACAAATCCGTCGCCTGGGGCGATGTGACGCTCGCGGCTTACGTGCCTCACAACTACCCGCTCGAAGATATCGAACCGGGGCTTGAGGAAACCGCCTTCTACGATCCCTCGAACTTCACCTACCCCTCGGGCGCCTATTGCTGCGAGGTCGAGGTGGACCCCGACACCGGCCGGGTCACCATCGAACGGTTCAGCGCGGCGGATGATTTCGGCAACATCATCAACCCGATGATCGTGTCGGGCCAGGTGCATGGCGGGATCGGGCAGGGCATCGGTCAGGCTCTGCTGGAAGGCTGCGTCTATGACGACAACGGCCAACTTCTGACAGGTTCCTACATGGACTACGCCATGCCGCGCGCCTCGGACGTGCCCTTCTACACGGTGGATCACTCCTGCGTCACGCCCTGCACGCACAACCCCCTTGGCGTGAAAGGCTGCGGCGAGGCCGGGGCCATCGGGTCACCCCCCGCTGTCGTGAATGCCGTGATCGACGCGCTGCATTCCGCGGGCAAGACCCACGTCACCCATATCGACATGCCGCTCTCGCCCAACCGGGTGTGGGCCGCGATGAACGCGTAAGGAGAAGCCATCATGTATAACTTCGAGTTTGTCCGCCCCACGACGATCGCGGATGCGGTGGCGGCTTTGGGCCATGAAGGCGCGCAGGCGCTGGGCGGGGGGCAGACCCTCCTTCCCACCATGAAGCAGCGTCTGGCCAGCCCCGAAAAACTGGTCAGCCTGACCGGCATCGCCGAGATGCAGGGCGTCTGCATCTCCGACGACGGCCATCTGTGCATCGGGGGGGCCACCCCCCATGCCGTGGTGGCGCGAGAGGCCGCCAAGCACTACCCCGCCCTCGCGGGCCTCGCCTCGCATATCGGTGATCCGGCGGTGCGCAACCGGGGCACCATCGGCGGCAGCCTCGCCAATAACGACCCCTCCGCCTGCTACCCCTCCGCAGCGCTGGGATCGGGCGCGGTGATCGTCACCAACACGCGGCGCATTGCGGCGGATGACTACTTCCAGGGCATGTTCACCACAGCCCTGCAAGATGGCGAGATCATCACCGAAGTCCGCTTCCCGGTGCCGGAAAAAGCCAGCTACCAGAAGTTCGAACAACCCGCCTCCCGCTTCGCGCTGGTCGGCGTGTTCGTCGCCAAATACGCAGACGGCGTGCGCGTGGCGGTCACGGGTGCCTCCGAGGAAGGCGTCTTCCGCTGGTCCGAGGCCGAAACGGCACTGTCCAAATCCTTCACCGCCGACGCGCTGAACGGCCTGACCGTCCCCGCCGACGGCATGATCGGCGATTTGCACGGCTCGAAAGAGTATCGCGCCCATCTGGTCGGCGTCATGACCAAACGCGCGGTCGCCGCTGCGGCGTGATCCGGGTGTGACGGAATGAGAAACGCCCCTGCGGGAAACCGCGGGGGCTTTTTTATCCTTAATCCGTAGGGTGCGTGCTCGCACGCACCACGTCCCCCCTCCGCGTCAATAAATGGTGCGTGCTCGCACGCACCCTACGGATCGCTGGTCGGGGTCATGACCAAACGCGCGGTCGCCGCCGCAGCGTGATCCGGGTGTGAAGGAATGAGAACCGCCCCCGCGGGAAACCGCGGGGACGTTTTTATATGTAACCCGTAGGGTGCGTGCTCGCACGCACCACCACCCCCCCTCCGCGTCAACAAACGGTGCGTGCAAGCACGCACCCTACGGCTCGCTGGCATTTCCCGTTGTAAAGCCCCACGTCACCCCAAACCCTTACCACCCCCTCAACCTTCGCTAAAAGGTGGTAAACACGCCCGCGTAAACCATTGAAAACGCACATACCGAAAAATGTCCCACGATGGGACAGACAAAGAAAAACCGCCCCGGCGTCGCAAGACGGGGGCGGTTTCTTTCGTCCAAATCAGGCTGGATTATTTCGGCAGAGGTCCGATCAGCATGATCATCTGGCGGCCTTCCATCTTGGGGAAGTTCTCGACCTTGCCCACATCCTTGGTATCCTCGGCGACCCGCTCCAGCAGCTCGCGCCCAAGGTTCTGGTGCGCCATCTCGCGGCCCCGGAAGCGCAGGGTGATCTTCACCTTGTCGCCTTCCTCAAGGAACTTGAAGACCGACCGCATCTTGACCTCATAGTCATGCTTGTCGGTGTTCGGACGGAATTTGATTTCCTTGATCTCGATGATCTTCTGCTTCTTGCGCGCCTCGGACTCGCGCTTCTGCGTCTCATACTTGTACTTGCCGAAGTCCATGATCTTGCAGACCGGCGGCACGGCATTGGGAGAGATCTCGACCAGATCGAGGCCCGCTTCCTCGGCCATGACAAGGGCCCGCTCGGGCGTGATGACGCCGACGTTCTCGCCATCTGCGCCGATCAGCCGGATTTCGGGGGCGCGGATGCGTTCGTTGATGCGGGGGCCTGTTTCGCGCTGCGGGGGCGCGTTATGCGGTCTGCGGGCTATGGTGGTGATCCTTCGATTGTTGGCATATTTCGAGGCCGCAACCTAACCTTGGGCGGGGCTTACTTCAAGCGGCAAATCGGCAGATACCTGCCGATCTGATGGCGATCCGGTTGTCTCGCCGACCCCGCATCCTCATCTGACGGCCTGTTGCGTGTCAGACCCTTGGTCTGCCGCGTCTTGGAGTCATGATGAAGGACTGAATGTGATGAACAAAGTGATCCTGCCTGTCGCCGTGCTGGCCATCGGTGCTGCTGGCTATCTGTTCTGGGCGAACCAGACCAATGATGTGCCAGCGGTTGAGGTCACGGCCCCGCAAGCGCCGACCCAGACGACTGAAGAGGCGGTTGATGAGGCGGTTGACGCGACCCAGGATGCGGCGGACAGCACGGCCCGCACCATCGAGGAGACCGTTCAGGACGCAACCGAAACGGCGCGTGACGCGGCGGATGCCGCCTCGGACACCGCTCGTGCGCTGGCGGATGATGCGGCCGAGGCTGTGGACAGCGCCGTACAGTCGGCAACTGCCGCCGCCGATACCGCCGCCGATGCCACACGCGACGCCGTGAACGCGGCAACCCAGACCGCGCGCGAGGCGCTGCAATCGGCCATTGATGCGGCACCCGCCGATGACACAGCATCCACGGATACGACTTCTGGCACCACGGCCCAGAGCGCTGTGGCCAGTCTTGCCGCCGCCACCGGCATGACCGCCGCCGAGGCCGATGCCGCGCTGACGGTCGAGGGGTTCGACTTTGACCGTGCCGTGACCCTGATCCAAGCTTCGGATCTGGGTGACCTGCGCAAGACCCTGTTGACGACCGGGATTGAGCAGGCCCAGGGCAATCCCGAATTGCTGCGCATCGCGCTGGACCAGACCCGCAGCGCGCTGGGGATGTGACCCGGATCTTGATGCGGTGACATCAAAAAGCGAAGGCCGCGCAAGCAACCCTCGCGCGGCCTTTTGCATGGCGGGTGTCCGGATGCGGCGCTGCGATCAGCCCACGAAGGCCTTTTCCACCACATATTCCGCCGGATCGGAATTGGCGCCCTCGCGCAGGCCGAACCCTTCCAGCACGGTTTTCATGTCGGTATTGAAATCCAGCGATCCGCAGACCATGCCACGGTCGTTCTCGGGCGAGATGGGCGGGATGCCCAGATCGGCAAAGACCTTGCCGCTTGTGAGGTTGTCCGTGATCCGCCCCATCCGCGCGCTCTGTTCCCGCGTTGTCGTGGGATAATAGCGCAGCTTGTCGCCCACCAACTCGCCGATCAGCGGATCCTCGGACAGGCCCTCCACCAGTTGGCGGCCATATTCCAGCTCGGCCACGTCGCGGCAGGTGTGCATCATGATGACCTCCTCATACCGCTCGTAGGTCTCGGGGTCGCGCATCAGGCTGGCGAAGGGGGCGATCCCCGTGCCGGTGGCAAAGAACCACAGACGTTTGCCCGGCAAGAGTGCATCCAGCACCAGCGTGCCCACGGGCTTGGGCCGCAGGATGATCTGTTCGCCCGGCTGGATATGTTGCAGCTTCGATGTCAGAGGGCCGTCTGGCACCTTGATCGAATAGAACTCCAACTCCTCGTCCCAGCTGGGCGAGGCTATGGAATAGGCGCGCAGCAGGGGTTTGCCATTCTCGCCCATCAGCCCGATCATCACGAATTCGCCCGAGCGGAAGCGCAAGGATTGCGGCCGTGTCACGCGGAAGGAAAACAATCGGTCCGTCCAATGGGTCACCGCTGTCACGGTCTGGGCATCGGGCAGGGTGGGGACTTTGGGAATGGAAATCTCGGTCACTGTCAGGCTTTCGGTCATATGCGTCCTGCCGGGGAATAAACCGGCATCCTTTCCTTATCTTTGATCCATGTCAGATGAAAGCGCGGCGGAAGGTTCAGCCGCGCAGCCGCGCCTGATAGTCATGGGCGCGCCAGTCGGCACGGGCCAGCCATTGAGCCTCGGGCTGGCGGGTGGCAAGGGCGGCCGAAATCTCGACCTCGTCAAAGCCTGCGCGCCGCGCCATGGCGTATTGATCCGCGATCACGTGCCCCGCCGCGCGCAACCGACCCTGATAGCCGCGCAGGCGCAAGCGCCGCGCAAGGGTAAAGCCGCGACCATCGGCGAAACTGGCAAAGGGGATGCGGATGATCTGCACCGCGTCCAGTGCAAGCGAGTCGGGGTCGGCATCGGCGGGCAGGTCGATGGCCGTCGCGCCAGCCGCGGCCTCGGCCAGTGGACGAAAGCCTTCGGCCCAGTCCTCGGCCGCAAAGCCTGTGTCCCGCACGATGACGGTGCTGTTCGATGTCATTGCCCTGCTCCTGTTCTGACCATCTTGCCATTCACGAAATGGATGCCGCATTCTTCCTTGGCCGCTCCGCGCCAGCGGCCCGCGCGCTCATCCTCGCCGGGTTTGACGGGCGAGGTGCAGGGCGCGCAGCCGATGGAGGGATATCCGCGCGCCACCAGCGGATGACGGGGCAGGCGGTTGTTGATCATGTAATCCTGCACATCGCCCTTGTCCCAATGGGCCAGAGGATTGACCTTCAGCCGCCCGTCGGTGTCCGCCTCGAAGAACTCCAGTGCCGCACGTGTGCTGGCCTGAAACCGCTTGCGCCCGGTGATCCATGCGTCAAAGCCGTGCAGCGCGCGCTCCAGAGGTTCCGTCTTGCGCAGCGCGCAGCAGGCATCCGGGTCGGACTGGTGCAGCAAGCCGTCAGGGTCCTGTGCCGCCAGCGCCACGGGGCGCGCGCGAATGATCCGCAGATCCGACAACTCCAGCCGCTCCGCGACCTGCCGCTGATAGTCCAGCGTTTCGGGAAACAGCATTGCCGTGTCGATGAACAGCACCGGCACGGTCCGGTCGATCACCGCCAGCATATGCAGCAGCGCCACGCTTTCCGCGCCAAAGGAGCTGACCAGCGCGATCCGGCCCACCTGCGGGTCGGACAGTGCATGGCGCAGCACGGCGCTGGCCGCATGGTGGCGATAGCGCGCGTTCAGGTCTGCCGCGCGCTCTGCCACGGGGGCTAGGGGCGCCTCAAGCGGCATGACGGCCCTGCGCCTCGGGGTAAAGAGCGGCCTTGAACGGTGCCACGCCCAGACGGCGATAGGCCTCAAGGAAGGTTTCCTCACGCCCCTCGCGCAGGTCCAGATAGGCGCGGATCAGCCGTTCGATGGCCGGCAGCAGGTCATCGGCCGCGAAACCGGGGCCAGCGCGTTCGCCGATCACGGCATCTTCGGTGCCGTCACCGCCCAGCGTGATCTGGTAGTTTTCCACGCCCGCGCGGTCCAGCCCCAGAATCCCGATATGGCCGACATGGTGATGTCCGCAGGCGTTGATGCAGCCGGAAATCTTGATCTTGAGCGGGCCGATATCATGCTCCAGCTTGAGCGTGTCGAAATGGGTGGCGATCTCTTGCGCGATGGGGATGGAGCGCGCCGTGGCCAGCGCGCAATAGTCCATGCCGGGGCAGGCGATGATATCGCTGATCAGGCCGATATTGGCGGTGGCCAGCCCCGCCTCTTTCAGCGCCGCATGTACCACTGGAAGATCGGCGCGGGCAACATGGGGCAGGATCACGTTCTGCTCGTGGCTGATGCGCAGCTCGTCATAGGCATAGGTTGCGGCCAGATCGGCCATGACGCGCATCTGATCTGCAGTGGCGTCACCCGGTGTGGCCCCATGTGCCTTGAGGCTGATGGACACGATGGCATGATCGGCTTGGCGATGCGCGGTAAGGTTGGTGTCGGCCCATGCCCGGAACACCGGATCGGTGGCATAGGCCACCTCATAGGCATTCAGCGGCTTGGCCACGAAATCCGGGGCGGCAAACTGCGGCGCGATCTGTGCCAGCAGCGCCTGATCCGCGCCGTTGAAGGCGGTGCGCAGGGTTTCGAACCGTTCCTCGACCAAGGCGCGGATGGTGTCGATCCCGTTCTCGTGCACGGTGATCTTGATGCGCGCCTTGTATTTGTTGTCGCGCCGTCCCAGCAGGTTGTAGACGCTGACAATCGCCTCCAGATAGGGCAGCAGATCGCCGCGTGGCAGAAAAGGCCGGATCACCTGCCCGATCATCGGGGTGCGGCCAAGGCCACCGCCCACGATCACCTCGAACCCGGTCTCGCCGTCACGCGCCACCATGCGCAGCCCGATGTCATGGGCGCGGGTCACGGCGCGGTCATTGGGGCTGCCGGTGATGGCGATCTTGAACTTGCGCGGCAGGAACTGGAATTCGGGGTGATCCGTGGACCATTGGCGGATCAGCTCGGCCACCGGGCGAGGATCGGACAGCTCATCTGCGGCAGCACCCGCGAAATGGTCGGCGGTCACGTTGCGGATCGTGTTGCCGCTGGTCTGGATCGCATGCAGCCCCACCTCGGCCAAGGCGTCCAGCATGTCGGGCACATCGGACAGTTTGGGCCAGTTATACTGGATGTTCTGGCGGGTGGTGAAATGGCCGTAACCCTTGTCCCAGCGTTCCGCCAGATAGGCCAGTTGCCGCATCTGCGCGCTGTTCAGGGTGCCGTAAGGGATCGCCACCCGCAGCATATAGGCGTGCAGTTGCAGATAGAGGCCGTTCATCAGGCGCAGCGGCTTGAACTCATCCTCGGTCAATGACCCGTCGATGCGGCGGGCCACCTGCGCGCGGAACTGGGCGTTACGCTCGGCCAGAAAGGCCCGGTCGAATTCGCTGTAGTTATACATTGGCCAGACCCTCCTGCTTGCCATGCGCATAGTTGGACGGGCCCTTGCGGCGGAACTCCTCGCGGAAATGGGCGGGCTGCGGGCCGCGCGGGCCGGGGATCACATCGGCAAGGTAGGCCCCCACCACGCGGCCCGGTTGCCGCTGGGCATCCAGCAGGCGCATCTGGGCAATCGCCTCATCCTCGATCACCTCGGCGCGCGACAAGTCGCGCGTCCAGCTGTCATCGGCGGCCAGATAGATGACATCGCCTTCGATCAACGCATTGGCGGTGACGACCTTGGGGGTGAAACGGGACATGGAACTCTCCTTCAAGGGGGCGCGCCCCTGTCAGCTTTCGGTTTGACCTTTCCGGCAATATAGGAAATATTTCCTATCAAGCGCCAGTATCCACGACAGATAAGGAACGTTGTTTCCTGTGGCGGATGATGGCGTAATGATTTTCCACTTGAGCGGAGATAATGGAAATGTCGATCCGACTGGATGCCACCGACCGGAAAATTCTGGCAGAGTTGCAGCGCGACGCGGGGCAATCGCTGGATGAAATCGCCAAACAGGTCGGGTCCTCCAAGACACCCGTCTGGAACCGCATCCGCAAGATGCGCGAGGCCGGGATCATGGGGGCGCAGACCGTCATCCTCGATGCCGAGGCGCTGGGGTTCGAGGCCTGCTTCTTCGTGCTGATCCGCACGTCAGAGCATGAGGCGACATGGCAGGCGGCCTTCCTCAAGGCGCTGCAAAAACGTCCCGAGGTGCAGGAGGCGCATCGTCTGGCGGGCGATATCGACTATATCCTCAAGGTCCGGGTCAAGAATGCGCGCGCCTATGATGCCTTCTATCAGGCGCTGATTTCCGAGGTGAAGGTGCATAACGTGACGGCGTTGTTGTCGATGGAGGAGATCAAATCGACGACGGCTCTGCCGTTGTGAGGGCGGGGCCGGATATTTTCAGCAAAAAGAAGCAGGACGTCAAACGCGGACCATCAGGCGGCTGAGACCGTGGAAATGATAGCTGTCGGCAAAGCGTGGCTGGCCTGACAGGCGCAGGTCCGGGCAGCGGTCGAAGAGCGTCTTGAGCGCGATCTGCAATTCCAGTCGCGCCAGCGGCGCGCCGACGCAGAAATGCAGCCCGGCGCCAAAGGCCGCGTTGGCTTTCGCGGGCCGCGCGGGATCGAAACGGTCGGGGTTCTGCCAATGGGCAGGGTCGCGGTTTGCGGCGCCCAGCAGCAATCCGATCCGGTCACCGCGCCGGAAGGTGTGGCCGTTCAACTCCACATCCTCATAAGCGTAGCGGGTGAACATGTGGAGCGGCGGGTCAAGGCGCAGGAGTTCCTCGACCGTGGCCGCGATCCGGTCGGGCGTCAGATGAGCGCGCGGATCGCGCTGGGCCAGCAGCAGGCGGGTGGCATTGCCGATACTGTGCACCGTTGCCTCATGCCCGGCGTTCAGGAGCAGAATGCAGGTCGAAATCAGCTCTGGCGTGGACAGGCGCGCGCCGTCTTCCTCGGCGGCGATCAGTTGGGTGATCAGATCATCGCCGGGCATCGTGCGGCGCTGGTCGATATAGTCGGTCAGAAAGGCGGTGAAGGCGATGGCGGCGCCTGCCGCCTCATCCTCCATCCGGCGGGTGCGCCTGGCCTGATACATGCCCACCATGGCGTTGGACCATGACAGCAGGTCATCGGCGCGGCTTTCCGGCACGCCCAGAAGCCGCGCGATCGTGATGACAGGGATCAGCCGCGCATAGGCGGGCAGCAGGTCGAAAGCCACGTCCTGCGGGAAAGCGTCGATCAGCCGATGGCACAAGGCTGTGAGTCCGGGGGCCAGATCCGCGATGCGCTGCGTGGTGAAGGCGCGCAGCACCAGCCCGCGCAGGCGGGTGTGGCGGGGTGGCTCCAGTTCCAGCATCGAATGATCCTCGATCGCGTAGAACGGCGCCAAATGCGCAGGCGGCGGGCTTGCCTGTTCCGCGGGGATCTCGCGCCCGAAGCGGCGGTCGCGCAGCACGACATTGACGCTGGCATAGGACAGCGCGCAGGGCATGGCGTATTCTTCCCACCAGACCAGCGCGCCACCGGCCGCGCGGGCACGGGCATAGGCGGGGTAGGGATTCTGCACGAAGGCAGGGTCGGTCGGGGATTGGGCAAAGCGATACATGCAACAAGGGATGCCCGACAGCACTGGTCAAGACAAGGGCGGCGCGGATAGATTGGAGCCATGAGACAAGACACCGCCCGCCGCCTTGCGGTCTTCGCCCTGTTCGTGATGGCCGTTGCCGCCTTTTCGGCGGCGGTCTGGCGCACGGGCTATGGTCAGGCGCTGGATCAGGCGGCACAGCGTGGCGAGGCGGATCTTCTGCTGGCGACAGACCGGCTGACCGGGCAGTTGCAGCTTTACCAGCAGCTTGCCGTGATCATGGCGGCGCATCCATCCCTGGCCGAGGCGCTGCGGCTGGGGGACGGCGAGGCTGTGCGCGCCATCCTTGTGGCGACCGCCGACAAGACCGGGGCGCTGGATGTGCAACTGGCTGACCGTGACGGTCGCGTGCTGGCGACGGCGAACGGGATGAATGACAGCGGGCTGGCCGACAGCGCCTATTTCCGGCGCGCCATGACGGGGGCGCTGGGCGAGGGGCACGGGATCAATCCCGTGGGCGGGCAGCGCAGCTATACCTTCGCGGCCCCGATCTTTGGCGCGGATGCGCAGGTCAAGGGTGCGGTCATGGTGCTGGCGGATATCGGTCTGGTCGAGGCCGAATGGCGCGGCGCGCGGCCCACGGTGTTCTTCACCGATTCGGATGGTCTGGTTTTCATCACCAATCGCTCGGAATTGCTGTTCTGGAAGCGCGCGCCCGGTCAGATCGGCCTGTCGCCGCCTTCGGGTGTGGCGGGAGAGTTCTCTTTCCTGCAACGGGGCGCGCACATGATCTGGCGCGAACGCTGGAGCCCTTATATCCCGGCCCGTGCCCTGCATCTGGCCCGCGATCTGCCGGTGATCGGCATGCGGGCCGAGGCGCTTGTGGACGTTGAACCGGCCCGACGTCTGGCGACCTTGCAGGCGGGGCTGGTGGCGGCGGTCTGTCTGGCCTTCGGGGCGCTGCTGTTTCTGGCGACCGAGCGGCGTCGCACATTGGCGCTGGCCAATGCCAAGCTGGAAGGCCGCGTGGCCGAGCGCACGCGCGAGCTGTCCGGGGCGAATGCCGCGCTGCGCCGCGAGGTGGCCGAACGCACCGCCGCCGAGGTCGCGCTGAAGAAGGTGCAGGATGATCTGGTGCAGGCGGGCAAGCTCTCGGCCCTTGGCCAGATGAGCGCGGGCATCAGCCACGAGTTGAACCAGCCGCTGATGGCGATCCGGCAATATGCCGAGAATGGCGTGGGGCTGCTGGAACGGGGCAAAACCGATGTTGCGGTCCAGAACCTGCGGCGGATCGGGGATCTGGCGCATCGCATGGCGCGCATCATCCGCAATCTGCGCGCCTTTGCCCGGCAGGAAAGCGAGCCGATGGGGCGGGTCGATCTGGTCGCTGTGATCAATGCAACGCTGGAACTGTCCGAGACGCGCCTGTCGCGCGACGGCGTGACGGTGGAATGGACGCCGCCCGCGCCGCTGCATGTCATCGGGGGCGAGGTGCGGCTGGGACAGGTGGTGCTGAACCTGATCGGCAATGCCGCTGACGCGATGGCGGGGCTGGAGGAGCGCCGTATCAGCCTGTCCCTGCGCCGCGAGGAGCAGCGTGTCGTTCTGGAAGTGGCCGATACCGGGCCGGGAATCGAAGAACCCGAGAAGATCTTTGAGCCCTTCTACACGACCAAGGCGGTCGGTGCCGCCGAGGGCATGGGTCTGGGCCTGTCGATCTCTTACGGGTTGGTGCAAAGCTTCGGCGGCGCGATCCGGGGGCGCAACCGGCCCGAAGGCGGCGCGGTCTTCACGGTCGAATTGACAGCCGCCGCCACGGACACCCCCGCACGATCCGAGGCGGCAGGATGATCCGGCAGGTCCTGATCGTCGATGATGATGTCGCCGTGCGCGAGGCGCTGGCGCAGACGCTGGAACTGGCCGATTACAGCCCGCGCGTCACCGGAAGTTTCATCGAGGCCAAGGATCACATCTCGGACGCGTTCGAGGGGGTGATCCTGTCGGATATCCGCATGCCGGGGCGGGACGGGTTCTTTCTGCTGGATCACACGCAGAAACTCGACCCCGACCTGCCGGTGATCCTGTTGACCGGCGAGGGCGATATCCCGATGGCGGTGCGTGCCATGGGGCAGGGGGCCTTCGGTTTTCTGGAGAAACCCTGCGCCGCCGCCGATCTACTGGCCGAGGTGGAACGCGCCCTCAAGACCCGCGCGCTTGTGCTGGAGAACCGTCGCCTCAAGGCGCAACTGGAAGCGGGCGATCCCGCCGCGCGGATGCTGTTCGGCACGTCGGCCCTTGCCGAAGGCCTGCGCGACCGCGTGCGGGCGGTGGCCCGGACCCGCGCCGAGGTGCTGGTGAGCGGTCCTCCCGGCAGCGGGATATCCAAGGTGGCCGAAGTGATCCATCTGTGTTCCGCGCAGGCCAAGGGTCCGTTCGTCAAGACACCGGCCGCCGGGCTTGATCCCTCAGGGCTGGTGCAGGCGCTGGACAGCGCCACGGGCGGCAGCCTGTTTCTGGACGAGTTGGGCGCAATGCCCGCCGAGACGCAATTCGCCCTGCTGGATCATCTGGAGCAGGAGGGGGAAGTGCGCCTGATCGCGGGCAGCAGCGGCGATCTTGTGGAACTGGTCGCGCGGGGGCGGTTGAACCCGGATCTCTACTATCGGCTGGACGTCATGCCGGTGCGGATTCCGTCGCTGGGCGAGCGGCGCGAGGATATTCCGGTGCTCTTTCGCCAATATGTCGCTCAGGCCAGCGAGCAGGCCGGTCTGACCCCGCCACCGATCGGCCCCGAGGTGATCGGCGCGCTGATGGCACGGGACTGGCCGGGCAATGCGCGTGCGCTGATGTCGGCGGCAATGCGGTTTGCGCTGGGTCTGGGCGAGGGGCAAGGGCCCGAGACCGGTCATGGTCCCGGTCTGGGGCTGGCCGAACAGATGGCGCAGGTCGAACGCTCGCTTCTGGTGGCGGCGCTGCGGCGGCAGCATGGCCGGGCCGCCGATGCGGCACGCGATCTGAAACTGCCGCGCAAGACCTTTTACGACAAGCTGGCGCGCTATGGCCTGAAACCCGAGGAGTTCCGCTGAGTCGGCCATGACTGCGGACCTGCGATTCGGCGCCTGATTCGGTGAGGACTGTGCGGATTCTCGCAAATTTCCGCCGATCCCTGTGCGGATTTCCGCACAAGCTGCAACTGTCGCATGGCTGACATGTTGTCAGTGCATGGCCAAGCCTCTCAAAAACCTTGGTTTTCTCGAACCGCCCAGAAACTTTGCACATTTGCTTGAGTCGTGCGTCATCGAAGTCAGAGTCTGCAGCGCAGTGCCTCTTTCAGGGGGCGCAGAATGCAACGTCTCAATCTGGGAGGAGAGACCTATGAAATTCCTGACATCCGCCGCCATGGCGCTGGCCCTGACCGTCACTGCAGGGGCCGCCGCCGCTGCCTGTGATCCGGGCGAAATCGTCATCAAGTTCAGCCATGTGACCAACTCGGACAAGCACCCCAAAGGGATCGCCGCGACCCTGTTCGCCGAGCGTGTGAACACCGAGATGAACGGCAAGGCCTGCATGGAGGTCTTCCCGAACTCCACGCTCTACACCGACGAGAAGGTGCTGGAAGCGATGCTGCAGGGTGACGTGCAGTTCGCCGCCCCCTCGCTGTCGCTGTTCGAGCCCATCACAAAGGCATTCCGCCTGTTCGACCTGCCTTTCATGTTCAAGGATATCGCCGCCGTTGACGCGTTCCAGGCATCGGGCACCGGTCAGGAGATGCTGCAGTCGATGACCCGCCGCGGCGTTCTGGGCATGGGCTTCTGGCACAATGGCATGAAGCAGTTCTCGGCCAACAAGCCGCTGATCCTGCCTGAAGACGCCAAGGGCCTGAAATTCCGCGTGCAGCCCTCTGACGTGCTGGTCGCGCAGATGAACGCGCTGGGGGCCACCGCACAGCCGATGGCCTTTGCCGAGGTTTACGGCGCGCTGCAGACCGGCGTTGTGGATGGACAGGAGAACAGCTGGTCCAACATCTATGGCCAGAAGTTCTTCGAAGTGCAGGACGGCATCACCGAAACCAACCATGGCATCATCGACTATATGGTCGTGACCAGTGTTGACTGGTGGGAATCGCTGGACGCGGATGTCCGTGATCAGCTGAAAACCATTCTGGATGAAGTCACCGCCGAGCGGAACGCCGCCGTTCTGGAAGTCGACAATCAGGCCCGTCAGGCGATCCTGGATGCCGGCAGCAAGATCGTCGAGTTGACACCCGAGCAGCGCGCTGCATGGGTCGAGGCGATGAAACCCGTCTGGGCACAGTTCGAGGAAGAAGTCGGCGCCGACAACATCGCGGCAGCGCAGACGTTCAACAACTGATCCCACGGATCACTCGGGGCGCGCGGCCATGCGTGGCGCGCCCCACCGTTCCGCCTGCGGAACATCCAATTCATGACAACAACAGGGGGACTGCCGATGTCTGGGCCTGGCCGATACGAGCCGCGCAGCATGCTGGGGAAGGTCGTGCATGAGTTCGAGGAAACGGCGATTGCCGTGATGCTCGGGGCGATGACGATCCTGACCTTCGTCAACGTGATCATGCGTTACGTGTTCAACTCGATGGTGATCTGGGGGCTTGAGGTCGTTCTGATCCTCTTTTCCTGGCTGGTCCTGTTCGGGATCGCCTATGCCTTCAAGGTCACGGCGAATCTGGGTGTGGACGCGATCATCTCGGTCGTTTCGCCGCGCGCCCGCTATGTTCTGGCGCTGCTGTCGGCGGCGTGCTGCATCGTCTATGCCCTGCTGATCGCCAAGGGGGCCTGGGATTACTGGGCGCCCTTCGCCGGGTTGCAGCAAACAACGGGCCACTGGTTTCCGACCGGCTTTGACCCCAATACCCGCGACCGCGCCTTCTTCGAGACCGATCAGGTGCCGATGCTGGAATGGCTGCGCTGGCTGGAGGATGCCATCAACCAAGGCGAAAGCTACTCCAAGATGCCGCGCATGGTGCCCTATCTGATCCTGCCCGTGGCCGCGGCACTGATGCTGTTCCGCATCATCCAGGTGACCATCCGCATCGTGAAGGGCGAGCAGCATAGCATGATCGTCAGCCACGAGGTCGAGGACGCGCTGGACGAGATCGCCAAAACCCGTCGCGGACAGGAGTAAACCATGGACGTCTTTATCCTTTTCGCGATGGTCATCGGCCTGATGCTGATCGGCGTGCCGATTGCCGTGTCCCTTGGCCTGTCCTCGATCCTGTTCATGCTGGCGCTCAGCGACACCTCGCTCGCGGCCGTGGCGGCCTCGCTTTATAACGGCATGGCCGGGCATTACACGCTGCTGGCGATCCCGTTCTTCGTGCTGGCCTCCAGCTTCATGTCCACGGGCGGCGTGGCGCGGCGGATCATCCGCTTTTCCATCGCACTGGTGGGCCATCTGCCGGGCGGTCTGGCGATTGCGGGCGTCTTTGCCTGCATGATGTTCGCGGCCTTGTCGGGCTCCAGCCCTGCCACGGTGGTGGCCATCGGCACGATCGTGATCGCGGGCATGCGGCAGGTGGGCTATACCCGCGATTTCGCCGCCGGTGTGATCGCCGTCGCCGGCACGCTGGGCATCCTGATCCCGGCTCTGTTGCACAAATCGGCTGATCGCCGAAGTTCCCCTTTCCCTGGACAGACTTATCCCACGGTCTCTGTGACGGGTATGCCGAGTGCGGTGTAGCCGTTCAGGATGGCGATGCGGACCTG
>NZ_JARAMP010000017.1:0-92193 GCF_028802875.1 Seohaeicola sp. 4SK31
AATGCCGGGCTGTGGTTCCGGCGTGGTCGTCTTGCCATGGTCTTCTCCTCGCTCGCAGCATCATGCTGCCATTGCGCGGAAAATCCACTTATCCTGGCTGTTCAGATTTCCGCAGCCACCTCTTTCTGCGTGAGCCACGACGCCGCAACTGAGATCAACTGCATGACGGAAATCGAATAAGAGATGTCGGTGTCGCGGAAATGCCGTCCGATGCGCTCGAGGTAGCTGCCTTTCGGCATTAGGCTGTGCACGTCAAATCGCTGTGGCTCAGTCGGAACAGCAAGCATCTGGATCAGAGCCTCGTGTTCCTTCTTTTTTAGCAGGCGAGTGCCGCGAAGGGTTTTCACTCGAACCGGTCGAAGCGTCAACGCTTCAGGTGTTCCAGCGATCGTGGTCGGGGTGCGGGCGGTCATGGTCGTCCTTTCTCTCATGGATTGTGAGAGGGACGTGTGTTCGACTATTCAGACACAGAAACCGCCGCCGACACTTTTCATTTTTGTCCATATTTTATTGAGGTTTGAGGGCAAATTTCACAGCCGACATGAGACCGACACTCAGCTGCCACTGACAGCGAAGACTTGAAAGAACTGTCCCGATCACACCTTGCCGGCGTAGTTCAACGGGAGCAGATCGTCGATCTTGCTTTGCTTGTGCCCTTGGACGGTAACTGAGAGCGTTGCCGTCAGCCACATGTGGCGATCTGCAAATTGACCGGCTAACCACCAAACATCGCGGATCGTGGTGTGCAAGCCTCACCTGATCGAATCGTCAGCACCATCGACAACAAGAAGGGAAACATTCAGGTCGTTTGCTGGTTCTCGAACCGCTGGAAGGGCTGCGACTGCGACGCGGATTTCCACAGATTCCTCTGTCGGCTCTCGGGAGGATCAGAACACTGACATCGCCATGCATCTCACCTGCCGAATTGTCTTTCTCTCGAAACAGTTCGGCGAAATGGATTAACCATTTGCCTAAAGCAGGTGTCGCCGAGATCACGACACCTTCCTTCGGCGGTCTTTCAGAACGACCTTATGGAGGTATTTGGTCTGATCATCTGACCCCACATCAGAGCTTTCAGCGCAATGTCAGGTGCGAACGTCAGAATCTATCAGATCGGCCAAGAATTCAGACACCGGTGCGACGCCAGACATCCATAGGAAATCTCTCGCCCGAGTGGCCGCGACGTATAGAAGGTGGCGTTCGGTTGTCATGATCTCATCCAGGTGAACTTCGTCTCTGGCGGATAGCAGCCGGCTCTCATCTGGCAGGATGTTGTGATCAAGTCGGGGCACAGCAACGGCTCGAAATTCAGCCCCCTTGGCGTCATGCATGGTCAACACAGGCACACCAAGGTGATCGAACTCCTTGATCTGTGCTGATGCCCGAACCAAGATTGCAATCTCGCCAAGTTCCACTCCAGCGGCGACCACATTCTGCACCCAATCCCTCAACTCGTTCCGCTCAGTATCTGGATCGTCAAAAACGTTGATTTGCGGGGCCGGGCCATCGAAAACCGAAGTGACGCCGAGCCGACTTGCTTCAGAGCCATCTGCTTCCACCAGTGTTTCAGGCAGGAGCATATCACCCCTCCTTCTGATCTGGTGTGACGTTCTATAGTTTACTTTGAGGCTGCGTGAGCGCCCCCTCACCTCAACCCCAGCAGATGCCCACGGAAATGGTGCTCGGAAAATCCGTTGTCCGATGTCCCCTGCAAAGAAAAGCCCATTTGCCCGATCCCCGAGCAGACTTCCCAGCAGCATCAACTCTGCAACGGAGATGTCTTGTGCTTCATCTACGATCACATGGGTGAAAGCGAACAGCCCGCAGTTGCGAAGAGCATGAGCACAGCCAGCTTCTGTGACAAAACCGTTTTCCGCCAGCCGATCACGGACTGCGGCAAAGACTGTGTAAAGGGCCAAGACAAAGCCCGGCGCGATATTCTGGCGCGCGATAAACACCGTGATAGTCGCTATGGAGTTGCGATCTGCTACTTGTCCTCGACCGACCAATCTGCATCAGTTTTGAGTAACTCTATCCTTTTTTACATCAGTCCATTTACTGATGCATTGTCCAGTTCTGGGTATGTTCAGTCCTGTTCCCGAAGTGTTCCAAGATCGCTCTATTGTCGAATTTTTAACGAAAAACCAGCGTAACAAGGCGTTAACCAATCCGATAGTTCGGCGACTCCCGAGTTATCTGAACGTCATGCACATGGCTTTCCTTCAGCCCCGCCCCGGTGATCTTGACGAAGTTGCAGTTGGTCCGCATCTCGTCCACCGTGGCGCAGCCGGTATAGCCCATCGCGGCGCGCAGACCGCCGACCAGTTGATGCACCACGGCCGAGGCGGACCCTTTATAGGGCACCTGCCCCTCGACCCCTTCGGGCACCAGCTTGTCGCTGGCGGCGTCCTTCTGGAAATACCGATCCGCCGAACCGCGCGCCATCGCGCCAAGGCTGCCCATCCCGCGATAGGATTTGAACGAGCGCCCCTGATAAAGGATGACTTCGCCGGGGGACTCGTCCGTGCCCGCGATCATCGAGCCCACCATCGCGCAGGACGCGCCCGCCGCGATCGCCTTGGCGAAATCGCCCGAGAACTTGATGCCCCCATCGGCGATCACCGGCACATCGCCCGCAGCACCCGCACAATCCATGATCGCCGTCAGCTGCGGCACACCGACGCCCGCCACCATCCGCGTGGTGCAGATCGAACCGGGGCCAATGCCCACCTTGACCGCATCCGCGCCCGCCCCGATCAGGGCGCGCGTGGCCTCGGCCGTGGCGATATTGCCCGCCACCACCTGCACCTCGTTCGAGATTTTCTTGATCCGCTCGACCGCGATGGCCACGCCCTCGGAATGGCCATGCGCCGTGTCGATGACGACCATATCCACACCCGCGTCGATCAGCGCCATGCTGCGCTCGAAACCCGCGTCGCCCACGGTCGAGGCGGCAGCCACCCGCAGACGGCCCAGATTGTCCTTGCAGGCGGTGGGGTTCAGCACCGCCGTCTCGGTATCCTTCAGCGTCAGCAGGCCGGTCAGACGCCCCTTGCCATCTGTGACCAGCAGCTTCTCGATCCGGCGCGCCTTCATCAGGCTTTTCGCCTCTTCCAGCTCGGCCGGTTCTGTCAGCATCGCCAGATTGTCACTGGTCATCATGACCTTGACCGGCGTGTCATCCGATGTGGCAAAGCGCATGTCGCGATTGGTCACGATGCCCACGACCAAGCCTTTTTCGTTCACCACCGGAAAGCCCGTCACATTGTAGCGCGCGGCAAGCGCCTTGGCATCGGCCAGCGTCTGATCCGGTGTCAGGGTGATGGGGTTATAGACGATCCCGCTCTCGAACCGCTTGACGCGGCGCACCTCGGTGGCCTGCTCCTCGACGGTCAGGTTGCGGTGGATCACGCCCATCCCGCCCGATTGCGCCATGGCGATGGCCATGCGCGCCTCGGTCACCGTATCCATGGCAGAGCTGAGCAAAGGAATATTGAGGGCGATGGATTTCGTCACGCGTGTCCGTGTGTCTGCTGTCGACGGCAGAACCGAGGACGCGGCGGGAACAAGCAGAACATCATCGAAGGTCAGGGCCTCACGAATCTCCATCGGGCATCTCCATGCTGGGATCGTTTGGCGGTTCCCTATGGCATGGATGCCGGACGGGGGAAACCCCAAATCCCCCGGAAATCCGCACCCGCCACCGATCCCGCCCGCTGTTTCTTCTTGCCGCAAATATCCCCGCGCGGAGCGCATCCGCAAAATGACGCAAGCAACACGGTTTTTGCCGCAACCCACCTTTCCCTTTCGCCCGCGCAGCATATGCTATGGCGCAACGAGATCACGAAGGGACATCGATCCATGAGCAGCAACGCAGCCTCCGCACAGCAGACGGAACAGGACCCGCTCGTCGTTTTCACCCCCTCGGGCAAGCGTGGCCGTTTCGCTTTGGGCACGCCGATCCTGACGGCTGCGCGGCAGTTGGGCGTGGATCTCGACAGCGTCTGTGGCGGGCGCGGCATCTGCTCCAAATGCCAGATCACGCCGTCCTATGGTGAATTCTCGAAATTCGGCGTCGTCTCGGAACCGGACGCCCTGTCCGCATGGAACAGCGTCGAACAGCGCTACAAGGACAAGCGCGGCCTGATCGACGGGCGCCGTCTGGGCTGTCAGGCCACGGTGCAGGGCGATATCGTGATCGACGTGCCCCCCGAAAGCCAGGTGCACAAACAGGTGGTCCGCAAGGCTGCAACCGCCCGCGCCATCATCATGGACCCGGCCACGCGGCTTTATTTCGTCGAGGTGGACCAGCCCGACATGCACGAGCCGACGGGCGATCTGGAGCGGCTGGCCCGCGCCCTGCGCGAGCAATGGGAGATCGCCGACATCAAGGCCGATCTGTCCGTTCTGACCAAGCTGCAACCCGTGCTGCGCAAGGGCAACTGGCAGGTGACCGTCGCGCTCTACCGCGACCATACGGGGGCGCCTGCGCGACTTCTGGACATCTGGCCGGGGCTATATGAGGGCGGGCTCTACGGCCTTGCCATTGATCTGGGCTCGACCACGATCGCGGCCCATCTGTGCGATCTGGTCACCGGGCGGGTGCTCTGCTCCTCGGGTGTGATGAACCCGCAGATTCGCTTTGGAGAGGATCTGATGAGCCGTGTTTCCTATGCGATGATGAACCCCGGCGGTGACCGCGACATGACCCGCGTCGTGCGCACCGCCATCAACGGGCTGACCCAGTCTCTCAGCACCGAAGCCGGGATCGACCCCGCCGCCATCTTCGAGGCGGTGATCGTCTGCAACCCGGTCATGCATCATCTGCTGTTGGGCATCGACCCGGTGGAACTGGGTCAAGCCCCCTTTGCGCTGGCCACCTCCTCGGCCCTGTCGCTGCGCGGCACCGATCTGGGGCTGAACACGGCGAATGACCGCGCGCAGGTCTATCTCTTGCCCTGCATCGCGGGCCATGTCGGGGCAGATGCCGCCGCCGTCGCCCTGTCCGAAGAGCCGGGCAAGTCCAAGGACCTCGTGCTGGTTGTCGATGTGGGCACCAATGCCGAGATCCTTCTGGGCAACACGACCCGCGTTCTGGCCTGTTCCTCGCCCACCGGACCCGCTTTCGAGGGGGCGCAGATCAGCGCGGGCCAGCGCGCCGCGCCCGGTGCGATCGAGAGGATCGAGATCGACCCTGTAACCAAGGAACCGCGCTTCCGCATCATCGGCACCGAACTGTGGTCCGACGAGCCCGGCTTTGACGAGGCGGCCGCCGCATCCGGCATCACCGGCATCTGCGGCTCGGGCATCATCGAGGCTGTGGCCGAGATGCGCATGGCGGGGCTGCTGGACGAGTCCGGGCTGATCGGCTCGCCGGACCAGACCGGCACGGCGCGCTGCATTCTGGAAGGGCGCACTCATGCCTACGTGATCCATGACAGCACCGCCACGGGCGGGCCGCTGATCAGTGTCACCCAGGGCGATATCCGCGCCATCCAACTGGCCAAATCCGCGCTTTACGCGGGTGCGCGGCTTCTGATGGACGAGATGGGCGTCGACAAGGTGGACCGCGTGGTTCTGGCCGGAGCCTTTGGCGCGCATATCAGCCCCAAACACGCCATGGTGCTGGGCATGATCCCCGATGTGCCGCTGGACAAGGTCTTCAGCGCGGGCAATGCCGCAGGCACCGGCGCGCGCATCGCGCTGTGCAACATCAGCAGCCGCGCCGAGATCGAGGCAACCGTCGGCCAGATCACCAAGGTCGAAACCGCGATCGAGCCGAAATTCCAGGAACATTTCGTCGCCGCCAACGCGATCCCGCACAAGACCGATCCCTTCCCGGAACTGGCCAAGATCGTCACCCTGCCCCATCCCAGCTTCAACACGCGCGGCGAAGGCGGCACCGGCGACGACGGGCGGCGGCGGCGCAGAAGGACTTGACGGTGATCGGCGCCTGACTTACCTGTCAACGCGTCGCGGGTGTAGCTCAATGGTAGAGCAGCAGCTTCCCAAGCTGAATACGAGGGTTCGATTCCCTTCACCCGCTCCAACATTCCAACCAGACTTGATGTTTCTGTGACCGGCCTGACCGCCCATTTTTTGACATGTCCTCCCCCACCCTTGGCATCCCCCGCCACGCGGCCTAAGAAGGGGTGATAGACGCTGCACCAAAGGTCCCTGCCCTGACCCTCGCCTCCATCCTGACGACGATCCTTGTGCTGGCGACCGGTGCTGCCGGCGGGCTTCTGGCCAGTCAGACCGTCTTGCCCCTGCCCTATATGCTGGGCAGCCTGATCGCCACGGCGCTGCTGTCCGGCGTGATCGGGCACCGCTTTCCCAGCGGATACAGGTTTCCCCAAAGCATCCGGCTGGTCTTTCTGGCGGTGATCGGTGTGATGATCGGCGCGCAGGTCACGCCGGATCTGGCGGCCATGGTGCCATCCCTGATGGTCAGTTTCGCGGCCCTCACCCTGTTCGTGGGGCTGGCCCATGCGGGCAACTATGCCATCTTCCGCAAACTGGGTGGCTATGATCAGCCGACCGCCTTTTACAGCGCCACCCCCGGCGGGCTGATGGAAAGCATCGCCATGGGCGAGGAGGCGGGCGCGGATATCGCCGTCCTGACAATGCAGCAATTCCTGCGTATCGTGCTGGTGATCTCGCTTCTGCCCATCGGCCTGTCGCTCTGGCTGGGCGCCCCCGTGGGCAGCGCGGGCGGCATGACGCTGGCGCGCGCCGATGTGGATTTGACGCAACTGCCCGTGGTGGTGGCCGTGGGTCTGCTGGGTCTGGGGATCGGCAAATGGCTGCATCTGCCTGCAGGGCAGTTGACCGGGCCCTTGTTCGTGGCTGCGGCCGTCAGCCTCAGCGGTCTGGTGCCGCTCGACATGCCGCAATGGCTGATCAACGAGGCGCAGATCGTGATCGGGGCCAGTCTGGGCATGCGCTTTGGCGGGCTCAAGGGCCGCGCCCTGATGAAGGGCATCTGGCTGGGTCTGGCCTCGGTCGCCTTCATGATGCTGGTGGCGCTGGTCCTGGTCGCGCTGGTCCACCGCATGACCGGCGCGCCCTTCGACACGTTGCTGATCAGCTTTGCCCCCGGAGGCGTCACCGAAATGGCGCTGATCGCCCTCAGCCTGCAAGCCAATCCGGCACTTGTGACGGCGCATCACATCTATCGCATCATCCTGACGGTGATCGAGATGTCGGTGATCCAGCGGGTCCGCCGTCGCCGCGCCCCACGCGGACTTTGACACTGTCGCTTGGCGAGAGTAACTGAACCCATGTTCAATTCAAAGGGAAGAGGGCTTTCATGTTGATGCAAGATACCGCCGCCGTGATCACGGGTGGCGCCTCGGGTCTGGGTGAGGCGACGGCTCGCCTGTTCCGCGCCAGCGGCGCGCAGGTCACGATCCTGGACCGCGACACCGCACGTGGCGAGGCTGTCGCCGCCGAGATCGGGGCGCATTTCGTGACGACCGATGTCACCAGCGAGGACTCGGTCAAGGCCGCCATCGCCCATGCCGTGGCCAAGATGGGCAAGATCAACGCCGCCATCAACTGCGCGGGCATCGGCACGGCGGAAAAGACGCTGGGCAAGGAAGGCCCGCACAGCCTTGACCATTACAACCGCGTGATCGGCATCAACCTTGTGGGCACCTTCAACGTGGCCCGTCTGGCTGCGGCCGAAATGGCCAAGAATGACCCGTCCGAGCATGGCCAACGCGGCGTGATCGTCAACACCGCTTCGGTTGCAGCCTTTGACGGGCAGAAGGGCCAGGTGGCCTATGCCTCGTCCAAGGCGGGGATCGCGGGCATGTCGCTGCCCATGGCGCGGGATCTGTCGCGCGAGGGTATCCGCGTCATGGCGATTGCCCCCGGCATCTTTCTGACTCCGATGCTGATGGGACTGCCGCAGGCTGTGCAGGACCAACTGGCCGAGGATGTGATCTGCCCCCGCCGCCTTGGCCGACCGGAGGAATACGCATCGCTGGCCCGTTTCATCGTCGAGTCGGGCTATCTGAACGGGGAAACGATCCGCATCGACGGTGCCCTGCGGATGCGGTGAGCATTGCCGCGCAAGACACTGGCATAAAAGAAAACGGCGGGCAGGTCCCGCCGTTTTGCCATCCCCCTGTCAGTCGGCGCTGTCGCGCCGCATCCGGGCCGCCATCGCATCCAGACCGCGCGCCTCGAACGATCCGACGACCCCCGCATGATCCACCGCCTCGCGGTTCTGGCTGAGCTTGGCCTTGGCGGTGATGCCGGTGATGTCGATGCGGAAGGCCACGATCGCGGCCAGCATGCCGTCCATGTAATCCCGCGGCGCATCGGCCATCCGCCAGCCGGCATCGCCATTCATCGCGCGTTCATGATCCCGCGTCAGCCGCCCCACCACGGCGCGCTTGACCTTGTCGTCATGCTGAAAGCTGATCCGTCCGGCCACATGCACCACCTGATAGTTCCAGGTCGGCACATGGCGGTGATGCGCGGCCTTGGTCGGATAGAGATTGGGCGAGACATAGCCATCCTGCCCCCGGAAAATCGCCAGAACCGGCGTGCCATCCGGCATGATCCGGTGCATGTCATTATTCAGCGCGATATGGCCAATCAGGGCCGTCTCGCCCTCGGCCATCACGGGGATATGGTTCGCCACCAACCCCTGTTCCGTCTGGGCCACGATGACCGCCAAGGGATAGGCGGCCATCAGCCCCGCCACTTCGGCGGGGTCGGTTTCGCGGAAATGATCAGGCAAATACATGGGCTTGTCCTCCGTTCGTCACGCGGGAGACGGGCCCCGCCCTTACCCTTCGGCCTTGGCTTCCAGTTCCAGCCATTCTTCCTCGGCCGCGGCCAGCGCCTTCTGGCGTTCCACCAGAGCCTCGGTGCCCTTGCGGAACTTGACCGGGTCCTTGGTGAACAGATCGGGTGCATCCAGAAACTGTTCCAGCTTGGTGATCTCGGCTTCCAGCGTGGCGATGATGCCGGGCAGCGCGTCCAGCCGGTGCTTCTCGGTGAAGGACAGCTTTACACGGCCCGCAGGCTTGGCCGCAGGTTGCGGCACCTTTTCGGGCGCTTTCCGCTTGCCGTCATAGCTGACCGAGTTCCAGTCCGCGGCCCCGCCCTTTTCGGCGCGCTGCGCCTGATAATCCGACCAGCCGCCCGCATAGACCGTGGCGCGCCCGTCGCCTTCCATCGCGATGGTGGTCGCGGCCACGCGGTCCAGAAAATCACGGTCATGGCTGACCAGCAGCACGGTGCCGTCGTAATCGTCCAGCAATTCCTGCAACAGATCCAGCGTTTCGATATCCAGATCGTTGGTCGGTTCGTCCAGCACCAGAAGGTTGCTTTCCTTGGCCATCAGCTTGGCCAGCAAGAGCCGCGCCTTCTCGCCACCGGAAAGGCTGCGCACGGGTGCCCGCGCCTGCCGCTCGTCGAACAGGAAATCCTTGAGATACCCGATCACATGGCGCGGTTGCCCTCGCACCAAGACCTGATCCGCCTTGCCGGATACCCACATCTCGGGATCACCGGTCAGGCTGTCCCAGAGGCTCATCTCGGGGTCCAGTTGCGCGCGCGCCTGATCGAACACGGCGGGCAGCAGGTTTGTGCCAAGGCTGATCGTGCCGCTGTCAGGGGCTTCCTGCCCCATCAGCATCCTGAGCAGCGTGGTCTTGCCCACGCCATTGGGGCCGACAAAGGCCACCCGGTCGCCGCGCTGGATCTTGATCGAGAAGTCCCGCAAGATCACCTTGCCATCATATGCTTTTGAAATTCCTTCGGCTTCCGCGACCTTCTTGCCGGATTTCGCACCCGATTCCAGCGCCATCGCCGCCGTGCCCTGACGGCGGATCTGGCTGGACCGTTCGGCGCGCAACTCTTGCAGGGCGCGCAAGCGGCCTTGGTTGCGTTTGCGCCGCGCACTGATGCCCTCGACCGCCCAACGCCCCTCGGCCTTGATCTTGCGGTCCATCTTGTGGCGCTGCATGTCTTCTTCGTCCCAGACCTTGTCGCGCCACGCCTCGAACCCGTCGAAACCGGTTTCCTGACGGCGCACCGCCCCCCGGTCGATCCAGAGGGTCGCGCGGGTCAAGGCCCGCAGGAAGGCGCGGTCGTGGCTGATCAGGACAAAGGCCGCACGTGTGTTGGACAATTCCGCCTCAAGCCATGCGATGGCCTCGATATCCAGATGGTTGGTCGGCTCGTCCAGCAGCATCAGCTCGGGCGCCTCGGCCATCAGCTTGGCCAGCGCCGCACGCCGCCGCTCCCCGCCCGAGGCGGTGGCGATGGGGCGCGCGGGATCAAACTTCAGCCCTTCGCCCGCGATCTCGACCTTGTAGGATTCGGACGGGTCCAGACCGCTGGCGGCATATTCGCCCAGCGTCGTGAACCCCTCCATCTGCGGGTCTTGTTCCATATAGCCGACCGTGATGCCCGGCGTGACGACACGGGTTCCCTGATCGGGTTCCACCAGCCCGGCCATGACCTTCATCAGCGTGGATTTGCCAGAGCCGTTGCGCCCTACAAGGGCAACCCGGTCCCCCGGCTGGACCACCAGCGAGAGATCGGCAAAAACGGGCTCGCCCCCGAAGGTCAGCGAGATGTCGGATAACTGCAAAAGGGGTGCGCGTGCCATATGTGCCTGCTATCCATGCGGTGCAGCGCCGTCAAGGTGCCGCCGCTCTCAGGCCAAGACGGCGCGCAGCAGGCGTTTGCGCGCATCGGGTATGGCGCGGATTTCCAATCCGGTGAAGACATGCAGCGTGTTCATCCGGGTGTCGATCACCGCGTGGTCGCTGACCCAGCCGCCCATCATCAGATAGGTCCGCAGCAAGGGCGGCATCATCTGCAACCCGCGGCGCTTGTCTGGCCTGCGCCGCACCTGCGCGCCGAACGCAAAGACCTGCGGGGCCTTGATCCCCGGCCGCCATTCCGGCGGGGCCAGATGATCCGCCTTGAGCATGGCGAATGTGTCCAGATAGCGGTCCTGATCCGTGCCGCGAAAGGAGGAGCAGCCGAACATCAACGCGATCCCCTGCGCATCCACATGCCGCGTCAGCGCGGCCCAGGCGAGGCGCAGGATATCGGGGTCGTGCCGGTCGGGATGGATGCAGAAACGCCCGATCTCGATCATCGGGCCGGGAAAGGCGGTCAAGGGGGCAAGATCGTAGTATTGCGCGGAATAGCTGATGCCGATCTGTGCGGCTTCCCGGATCTCGAGCAGGCGGAAACATCCGACAAGCTGACCGTCGCGCAGATCCTCGACCAGCACGTGGGTGCACAGGGAATCAAAGCTGTCGCGGTCCAGAGACGCATCGCTGACCGGGCTGTCCGGATGAAAGGCAAGTTGCCTGAGCCGCAGCGCCGCCCTGAGGTCATCCTCGGTCGCGGCGGTGCGGACCCGGTAACATCCCTTGGTCAATGCCAGCATCCGGCCTCTCCGCCGCTCATCTGCCACAAGGCTACGATTGGCCTGTCCTGCACGCAAGTGATGTCATGGCCGTGACAGCCATGCGGTGCCTTGGGTTATTCGAGGAAGTCGCTGGCGCGGAAGCCGCCGATGCTGCCGATCAGACGGCGGATGATCGACTCGTTGGTGCCGGACGTGCCGGTGATGCGGCGCGAGATGGGCACGACCTGCCCGTCCTCCAGACCGAAGCGTTCGATATTGGTCACGACCCCGGCGGAATCATAGCTGATCGCCAGCACCTGACGCTCGACCACCTCGGGCTCCTGCCAGGCGAAGCGGCGGACGCGGCTTTGGACATAATACGTGGCCGTATCCGTGATCACGCCCGACATCGCGGGGGCGCCGACAGCTTCCTCGACCGAGGCGCGGGTATCCACGCCGACGGTGATGAGGGCGAGATCCTCGTCATTGGGCACATAGCCATGATTGCGGAACTGCGGGCTGCACGCCGACAGGGCCAGAATGCACAGCACCGCCATGGATGTGCCGAACCGGAAACGCTTGCCTGACATCGCTGCCCTCTTGCCTTGGCCCCTTGTGCCTTCTATCCCGCTTACAGAAGGAATGCCCCCGGTTCAAGAATGGAAGCGTCTGACTGCATGTCCCAATCCCCCGAATCCCAAGATATCCTGCGCGTGGCCGAGCTGCCCCAGAACCGCGTCACCCCGTTCGAGCTGCGCCCTGCGACCGCGGCGCTGCAGGGGATCGCCGAGGAGATGGGCCTGCTGGGCCTGCGAAAGCTGGCCTTCAAGGGCACCGTGCGGGCGGAGGGGCGCAGCGACTGGCTGCTGGAGGGCACGTTGGGGGCGACGGTCGTGCAGCCCTGTGTGGTGACGCTGGACCCGGTGACCACACGGATCGACGTGCCGGTGCGTCGGCTGTATCTGGCCGATCCGACCCCGATCCTGCCCGAGGGCGAGGAGATCGAGATGCCCGAGGATGACACGGCCGAGCCTTTGGGGGACATCATCGACCTGCAGGGCGTGATGATCGAGGAACTGGCGCTGGCCCTGCCCGCCTGGCCCCGGTCGGAGGGGGCCGGGATCGGCAGCGTGACGGTGACCGAGCCGGGCCAGACCCCGCTGACCGAGGAGGCGATGAAACCCTTTGCCGGGCTGGCCGCCCTGCGCGACAAGCTGGGCACGCCTCCCAAGGACGAGGATTGATGGCGGCGTCGCGGTGTCCCATCATGGGACAATTTGCAAGCCATTGATTTCCAACAGATTGCACAGGCTGCATTAGGGAAATCTTAACGTTTCGACCTTTGCCGGGGGGCCTCTCACGAGGCGGCTGCACCGCCCGGAGGCGACCAAAGGAAGCCTTGCAAAAATCTGCTTGCACACCGGCGGATTCACAGTATTTTCCGCCGCTCAATCGAATTTAGGGTTGGACACTGCGTCGCCAAGCGAATATGTGCCCCCAGACCCATGTGAAACAGGGCCGAAAGGCCCCCAGGATATCGAGGTGGCACGATGGCCGTCCAGCAAAACAAAGTCTCCAAGTCGCGCCGCAACAATCGCCGGGCGCATGACGCACTGGTTGCAGCGAACCCCAATGAATGCTCCAACTGTGGCGAACTGAAGCGTCCGCACCATGTCTGCGGCGCCTGCGGCCATTACGCCGACCGTGAAGTCGTCGCCATGACCGAGGAAGTCGATCTGGACGAAGACGCGGCGTAAGCGTCGAAACCAAGGGGCGCCCATGTCCACGTTGTCGGACCAGTCCTCGACGCGAGCAGGGCGCACCATTATTTCGGTTGACGCCATGGGTGGCGATCTGGGGCCGGCAGCCGTGGTTGCCGGCATTGCCTTGTCTGCCAAGATCAACCCGGAAATCGCCTTCATCCTGCACGGCCCCAAGGATCAGCTGGAACGGCTGGTCGCCAAGCGCAAGCATCTGAACGGACGCTGCGAGATCCGCGATGCACAGGGCGTCGTGGCCATGTCCGACAAACCCAGCCATATCATGCGCCACGGCAAGGACACCTCGATGTGGTCCGCGCTCGATTCGGTGCGGGACGGCGAAGCAACGGTGGCCGTGTCTTGCGGCAATACTGGCGCGTTGATGGCGCTGTCGATGGTCCGCCTGCGCAAGCTGCCCGGTGTGAACCGTCCCGCGATTGCCGTGCTCTGGCCCTCGCGCAATCCCCAGGGCTTCAATGTGATGCTGGATGTGGGTGCGGATGTGCGCGCCGACGAACAGGACCTGCTGCAATATGCCCTGATGGGAGCGTCCTATGCGCGCAACGGGTTGAACCTGCCGCATCCGCGGGTCGGCCTGCTGAACGTGGGCACCGAGGAGAACAAGGGCCGGGCCGAGTTGAAGGCGGCCCATGAACTGATCGGCAATGTCGCATCTCGGGGCAATTTTGAATTCGTGGGCTTTGTCGAAGGTGGCGATATCCCAGGCAATGTCTGCGACGTGATCGTGACGGACGGGTTCACCGGCAATGTCGCGCTGAAAACCGGAGAAGGCACCGCCAAGCTGATCGGCGACCTGCTGAAAGAGGCGTTCAAACATTCGCCCCTGTCGCGTCTGGCCTCGCTTCTGGCGCTGACCTCGCTGCGCCGGCTCAAGCACCGGATCGACCCGCGCCGCGTCAATGGCGGGGTCTTTCTGGGACTGAACGGCACGGTGGTGAAATCCCACGGTTCTGCCGATGCCACCGGCGTGTCCGCCGCCGTGAAGTTGGCCTTCACGCTGGCGCAATCGGGCTTTTCCGAAAAACTGGCCGCACGGGTTGCATCTGCCGCGGCCCTCGCACACGATGCACAGACGCAACAGGAAGACAGTCAATGACCATTCGTGCCGTCGTCAAGGGCGTCGGGCATTATCTGCCCGAACGAGTCGTGCCCAATTCCGAATTCGAGGCCACGGTAGACACATCGGATGAGTGGATCCGCGCCCGTTCGGGGATCGAGCGGCGGCATTTTGCGGCCGAAGGGCAGACCACATCGGATCTGGCCACCCGCGCCGCGCAGGCCGCGCTGAAAGATGCCGGGATGGAGGCGGATGATCTGGACGCGATCATCCTGGCCACATCCACCGCCGATTTCACCTTTCCCGCCGCCGCGACCATGGTGCAGGCCAATCTGGGCATGACGCGGGGCTTTGCCTTTGACGTGCAGGCGGTTTGCGCGGGCTTTGTCTTTGCGCTGGCCAATGCGAACGGGATGATCCTGTCGGGTCAGGCGCGCCGCGTGCTGGTGATCGGGGCCGAGACGTTCAGCCAGTTGATGGACTGGAATGACCGTTCCACCTGCGTGTTGTTCGGGGACGGGGCTGGCGCGCTGATCCTTGAGGCGCAGGAGGGCGAGGGCGACAATGCGGATCGCGGCATTCTGGCAAGCGATCTGAACTCGGACGGGCGGCATCGCGAATTGCTTTACGTGGATGGCGGGGTTTCGACCAAAAGCACCGGCCATCTGCGGATGCAGGGGCGCGAGGTGTTCCGCCACGCGGTCGAGAAACTGGCCCAGACCGCTCATGCCGCGCTGGACAAGGTGGGGCTGACGGGGGGCGATGTGAACTGGATCGTGCCGCATCAGGCCAATCTGCGGATCATCACCGCCACGGCCCAGCGGATGCAGGTGCCGATGGAGCGCGTGGTCGTGACGGTGCAGGATCACGGCAATACATCGGCGGCGTCGATCCCCCTTGCACTGTCCGTGGGCCGGGCCCGTGGCCAGATCAAGCAAGGCGATCTGATCGTGACCGAGGCCATCGGCGGGGGCCTTGCCTGGGGTGCGGTGGTGCTGCGCTGGTGAGCGGCGCAGGTAGCGGTAGAATTCTGCGTAAATAAGGGCAGCGGAGCGTCGGTCATGTACCGCTCAAAACCTGCTCTGCAAGCCATTGATATTGACTCGAAAATAAGCCTGCCCCTATGGTTGCTGAAAACGAGGGGGACCACACGTGAGCGACAAGACCTTGACCCGAATGGATCTGAGCGAAGCGATCTTCCGCGAAGTCGGCCTGTCGCGGAATGACAGCAGCCAGCTTGTCGAAAGCGTGCTGCAACATATGTCCGACGCGCTGGTGGCGGGCGAACAGGTGAAGATCTCGTCCTTCGGGACCTTCTCGGTGCGTGAGAAATCCGCGCGGGTGGGCCGCAACCCCAAGACCGGCGAAGAAGTGCCGATCAATCCGCGCCGGGTGCTGACCTTCCGCCCCTCGCATCTGATGAAAGAGCGCGTGGCTTCCGGGCCCGAGGGCTAAAAAGGACAAGGGCATATGGCAGGCAAATCCCCGGACGCCTTTCGCACGATCAGCGAAGTGGCAGACTGGCTGGACCGGCCCGCCCATGTGCTGCGGTTCTGGGAGAGCAAGTTCAATCAGGTGAAGCCCGTGAAGCGCGCGGGCGGGCGGCGCTATTACCGGCCCGAGGATATGCTGCTGCTGGGTGGCATCAAGAAGCTGCTGCATGATGACGGGATGACCATCAAGGGCGCGCAGAAAGTGCTGCGCGAACAAGGGGTTCGCTATGTCACGGCGATGTCGCAGCCATTGGATGATGACGGTGCGGTGCAGACGGTCGATGCGTTGGTAGAGGCCGGGGAGGCCGCTGCGGCCAGCCCCGCCCCGATGGCAGGGACGATCTTGCAGACCCCGCCCGCCCCGGTCGCGGAGATGGGCGCGCGGCCACCCGTGCCGGCTGATCTGAGTCGGGATGATGGGGCCTCTGACAGCGACAGCGTGACGGCGTCCGAGGAGCCGGGCGACGCCCTGCCCATGGCCGCAGCGCTGCCGGAAGCGCCGCAGGAGCAGGCGCGGTCTGCCCCGCCGGATGTCGTGGCCGCCAATAGCGCCGCAGCACCGGACCCCGCGACACCGGCTCTCGGGGCCGATCTGCCCCCGGCCCCTGATCTGGCGTCGATCCAGCCCTCGCCCGGTTTGCTGAGCGTCATCATCGCGCGGCGTGACCCGATTCCCGACACGGCGCGTGAGGCGTTCGTGCCGATTCTGGCGCGGCTTGACGATCTGATCGCGCGCCTGTCCGCAGCCCGCAGAAGCTGACGCAAAAAGTGGGAATTACCCCTTGCCCCTGCGGCGAAATACAGTATGACTGCCGAACCGTCGGGCTATAGCGCAGCCTGGTAGCGCGTCCGTCTGGGGGACGGAAGGTCGCAGGTTCGAGTCCTGCTAGCCCGACCAAAAATTCGACGGTTCCGCAATCGCTCGTGTGCTGCAAGGCTCCGGGCGATTTGCACATCAGGCCACAGGCCATCCCGCTGCGAAAAGGGCGCCACATGACCGGAGTGATCCCCAGCCAGGATATCGAGGCGATGATCGCCGCAGGCCAGATCGCCGCCAGTCCCGAACCCCTGCCCGATCAGATCCAGCCGGCCAGTCTTGACCTGCGGCTGGGCACCGTTGCCTATCGCGTGCGCGCCTCGTTTCTGGCGGGGCATGGGTGCCGCGTGGCCGACCGTCTGGCCGAGTTCGAGATGCACCGCGTGGACCTGACCCAAGGGGCCGTGCTGGAAAAAGGCTGCGTCTATGTGGTGCCGCTGATGGAGAACCTGGCCCTGCCCGAGGGGATTCAGGCGGTGGCCAATGCGAAATCCTCGACCGGGCGCCTTGATCTGCTGACGCGCACGATCACTGATGGCGGCACCGAGTTCGACCGCATCCCGCAGGGGTATCACGGTCCGCTTTATGCAGAAATCTGCCCCCGGTCCTTTTCCGTGCTGGTGCGCCCCGGCATGCGGTTGAACCAGATCCGTTTCCGCGCCGGGCAATCGGTGCTCAGCGATTCCGAGCTGACGGCGCTGCACCGCGCCTCGCCGCTGGTCGATGGTGAGGCTGTGATCGACGACGGTCTGGGCTTTTCGGTCGATCTGCGCCCCGCGTCGGGCAATCTGGTCGGCTACCGCGCCAAGCCTCATACCGGGGTGATCGACCTTGACCGGATCGGCCAGTATGACCCGGCGGAGTATTGGGAGGATGTGCGCTCGGATAACGGGCAGATCATCCTTGATCCCGGTGCCTTCTATATCCTTGTCAGCCGCGAAGCCGTCAGCATTCCGCCCGCCTATGCCGCCGAAATGGCGCCTTATCTGGCGATGGTGGGCGAGTTCCGTGTCCATTACGCGGGTTTCTTCGACCCCGGTTTCGGCCATGACGCGGCGGGGGGTGCGGGATCGCGCGGCGTGCTGGAAGTGCGCTGCCACGAGGCGCCCTTTGTGCTGGAACACGGGCAGATCGTGGGCCGACTGGTCTATGAGCGCATGCGCGCCGAACCCAAGCAGCTTTACGGGCGCGGCATTGCCTCCAACTATCAGGGTCAGGGCCTGAAACTGAGCAAGCATTTCCGCATGGGCTGAGTCCCGCGCGTCGATCCTGTTTCTTCTTGCTTCAAATATCCATCATGCCACGGCGCATCCGCCGCGACGCCGCAGGATGATCACATCTTGCCCATCTGCCGCGCGATGCGGGCGGCCTGACGCGCCTTGCGCACGGCCGCTTTGCCTTGGCCTGCATCCATCGGGGCACCACCCTGCCCCTTGCCCGGGCCCGACATCCTGCGCATGCCTGCATTGAGTCCGCCGTTCACGGCTTTGCGCAGGAACAGCTTGAAAACCATGTTGATCAGTTGATTGACGTTCATCCTGCACTCCTTGCCACAACGGCCGTCTTGCGGGCCTTGCCAGACAGATAACACGGAAATATGGAATTTTCAGGGTGTTCGGCCTGAAAATTCCCGTTCAATCCTCGAAGAGTTCGCTTTGGCCTTCGCTGGCTTCGTCCTCGGGGTCTTCGCCTTCGCCCAGTTGTGGCATGGCCGAGGGTGGCAGGCGGTTGTCCAGCAGGCCTGCGGCGCGCAATTCCTTGAGGCCCGGCAGGTCGCGGGCGCTTTCCAGCCCGAAATGATCCAGAAACGCCTCGGTCACGACGAAGGTGACGGGGCGGCCCGGTGTCATCTTGCGCCGTCCGAACCGGATCCATTCCATTTCAAGCAATTGGTCCACCGTGCCCCGGCTGACGGATACACCGCGGATCTCCTCGATCTCGGCGCGGGTGACGGGCTGGTGATAGGCGATGATGGCCAGCGTTTCGATCGCGGCTCGGCTGAGCTTGCGCGTCTCGACCGTTTCCTTCTGCATCAGAAAGCCCAGATCGGGGGCGGTGCGCATGGCCCAGGCGTCGCCCACCTTGACCAGATGCACGCCGCGCCCGGAATAGCGTTTGCGCAGATAGACCAGCGCCTCGGCCGCGTCGCAGCCATGGGGCATCCGGGCTTCGAGGTCGCGAACCGTCACGGGTTCGGCCGTGGCGAAGAGAATCGCCTCGACCATGCGCTCCTGCTCGCCCATGGGCGGGGCTTCGAAGAGGCTGCGCTCTTCCTCCTCGGGCAGATCGTCGCCGGGCAGATCGTCGGCAAGAAGATCATCCTTGTCATCGTCAAGCGGATCAGACATCGCGGCCCTCGCGTCGGCGTAGCTGGATGGGGGCGAAGGTGTCGGACTGGCGCAGTTCGGCGCGGCCTTCCTTGACCAGTTCAAGCGAGGCGGCAAAGGTGGCGGCCGTAGCCGAGCGGCGGCGGATCGGATCGACCTCCCAGCCTTCGGGCAGGTAGCTGGCGATATCGGTCCAGTCGCCCGCAAAGCCGATCAGCCCGCGCATCCGCGCCAGCGCCTGTTCCATGGTAAAGACCGAATCGCGATCCATCACGAAGGGACGGAAATCGTCGCGCGTGCGGATGCGGGCATAGCCCTGCATCAGATCCAGTAGCGTGGCCGTATACCGCACGGTGCGGATGCGCATCACGTCTTCGGGCACGCCGCGCGCAAAGAAATCGCGCCCCTTCTGGTCGCGGGCCATCAGGCGGGCAGCCACGTCGCGCATCGCGGCCAGCCGTTCCAGCTGAAAGGCCAGATGGGCGGCCAGTTCCTCGCCCGAGGGGCCGTCCTCATGCGGATCGGGGGGCAGGAGCAGGCGGGATTTCAGGAAGGCCAGCCATGCGGCCATCACCAGATAATCGGCAGCGAGTTCGAGCCGCAGCGCCTTGGCGCGTTCCACGAAGGCGAGGTATTGTTGGGCCAGATGCAGGACGCTGATCTTGCGCAGGTCCACTTTCTGGGTGCGTGACAGGGTCAGCAGCAGGTCAAGCGGGCCTTCAAAGCCGTCCACGTCGACGATCAGCGCCTCGGCCGCCAGCCGGTCGGCGACGCTGCCGGGACCGTCACGCTGTCCCTGTTCCTCGAAGATATTCTCAACCATACCGGCGCCCGTTCAGAAGCGCCTCAAGCTGCGCGTCCAGCGCCGCGATGTCAACTGAATCCGGTGTGCGACGGGCCGCAAGGGCGCGGTCCGCGCGGGTCTGGGCGGCGGCGGTCATCTGGCCCGACGCCTCGGCCACGGCGCGACGCTCGGCCAGGGTGCCGTTGCAGAGCAGGATCACGTCGCAGCCTGCGGCCAGCGCATCGCGGCTGATCTGGGCGAGATCGCCCTTGAGCGCCTTCATCGAGATGTCGTCGGTCATGATCAGCCCGTCATAGCCGATCTCGTCCCGCATGATCTGCATGAGCTTGGGCGAGAGGGTGGCCGGCTGGTCGTCGATGGCGGCGTAGACTAGATGGGCGGTCATCGCCATGGGCAGGTCATTGAGGGCTTTGAACGGCGCGAAATCGGTGGCGCGCAGGTCGTCGAGAGAGTCGGTGACGCGCGGCAGGTCCAGATGGCTGTCGGCGGTGGCGCGGCCATGGCCGGGGATGTGTTTCAACACGGGCAATACGCCACCGTCCAGAAGACCATCCGCCACCGCACGGGCCATGGCTGTGACCTGGGCGGCATCGGTGCCGTAGCAGCGGTTTTTCAGGAAAGGATGGGTAATGTCCGAGGCGATATCGGCCAAGGGCGCACAGTTGCTGTCGATCCCCAGATCGCGCAGTTCGGCGGCGATGATGCGAAAGCGCAGATACATGGCCTCGGCCGCGCGATCGCCGGCAGCGGTCACATGATCCAGCGCAGGCAGCCATTCGCGCCAGAGCGGCGCGCGCAGGCGCTGGACGCGGCCGCCTTCCTGATCGATGGTGATCATGGCCTCGCGGCCCACGGCATCACGCATCTCGGCACAGAGGGCGCGGACCTGATCGGGCGTGTCGATATTGCGGGCAAAGAGGATGAAGCCGAACGGGTCGGCCTCGCGGAAGAACGCCTTTTCATCGGCGGTCAGGCGCAGCCCTTCGGCGTCGAGGATGGTGGCACCGAAGCGGCTCACTTGGCGCTGACCGGGATACATTCGGCGCGTTCGGCCACAAGGGCGGAACAGAAGCGGCGCGAGTCGTTGATATCGGCAAAGCCCATCGCGCGCAGGCGATAGAAGTTGCGCCCGCCGCTTTCGGCCAGCTGGATCACGCGGGATTTGCCCTCCAGATAGTCGCCAAAGCGCGCAGCGAGCTTGTCCCATTCCTTTTTCGCGACCTCGGGGCTGTCATAGGCACCAAGCTGCACCAGACGGGTGCCTGCGGGGATCGTGTCGGGGTCCACATCCTCCACCGCCAGTGCGGTCGGGGTCACGGCCAGCGCGCCAAGAGCTGCGGCGGGGCTGGCGGCGGCGACACGCAGAACCGAGGCGGGGCGCACCTGCGGGCGCAGGGACTGGCCGATGCCGCCCTCGACCGGGGGCACGGCGATGTCCGGCGCGGCGGCTGTCTCGGACGGGGCTTCGCCCTCGCCCTGCAGGACTTGTGCGAGGATCTGGTCCACCATGGCCGACATGGAGTCGGGCTCGGCGCGGACCATTGCGACGTTCTCGATCACGGCGTCGCCCGTTGCCACTGTGCCGTCAGGTCCCAGACCTGCGGTCAAGACCGAGAGAGCGGGATCGACCTCGGTCGCGGCGGGTTGCGGTTCGGGCATCGGCAGGATCTGCGCGACGGCCATCAGTTCGGCGGTCGCTACATCCTCGTCCAGAAGATCGACAGGGCGCGGGGCCAGCACCAGACGATCCGGCGGCGGGGCGGCGGTGCCGGTGGCGGCCACGGTATTCACGGCAAGGCCCAGATGGTCGGCGGTGCTGCCACCCGGGGTTTCGGGTTGCATCCGCATCGGCCCTTCGGTGGCGCGCACGACCGGGATGCCGTTCACGTCGCGCATCAGAAGTTTGTATCCCCAGACCGTGACCCCCACGATCAAGGCAAGCGACAAGCCTGCCCCGACCCAGTTCGTCACAGTGCCGATGGATCTGCGCGCGCCGGGCGCATCATCGGATCTGCGCGCACCGGGCGCGACATCAGGTTTGCGCGCGCCGGGCGCGACGACGCGCCCCTCTGCAAGATAATCTGCCATGTCCGCCTTTCCGCCACAGGGGATGCTTTGCCCCCTGCAGTTCGCTGCTCTGCCGATGCCTGCGGATCTATCGTGCGCTTTTATGTTGGCAAGAAAGCCTTGCCTTAGCGCATCTCATCCACAGCCTCGACACCAAGAATACCAAGACCGGCGGAAATGACAACGGCCACGGCCTTGGCAAGGGCGATTTTCGCCTGTGATGTGGCCACTTCACCCTCCTGGATGAAGCGCAGGGCGGGTTCGTCATTGCCCCGGTTCCAGAGCGAATGAAAATCGCTGGCCAGTTCATACAGGTAGAAGGCCACGCGGTGCGGTTCATTGGTGCGGGCCGCGATCTCGACCAGACGCGGCCATTCGGCCAGTTTGCGCGCCACGGTCAGTTCCGCGTCATGGGCCAGACCCGAGAGATCGGCCGATTGCAGCGCAGCGTCCGAAACGTCGATCCCCGCCTCGGCAGCCTTGCGCAGCACCGAGGCGACGCGGGCATGGGCGTATTGGACATAGAAGACCGGGTTGTCCTTGGACTGTTCCAGCACCTTGTCGAAATCGAAATCCAGTGGCGCGTCATTCTTGCGCGTCAGCATGTGAAAGCGCGTGACGCCGGGACCGACCTGTTCGACCACATCTCGCAGGGTCACGAAATTGCCCGCGCGTTTGGACATCTTGAAGGGCTCGCCGTTCTTCCACAGCTTCACCAACTGGCACAGCTTGATGTCGAGGGGCACGCGGCCATCGGACAGGGCCGAAACCGCCGCCTTCATCCGCTTGACATAGCCGCCATGATCAGCGCCGAACACGTCGATCAGCATGTCGAAACCGCGTTCGACCTTGTCATAATGATAGGCGATATCGGGGGCGAAATAGGTCCAGCCGCCATCGGATTTCTTGACCGGGCGGTCCACGTCATCGCCATGGGCGGTCGAGCGGAAGAGGGTTTGTTCGCGCGGTTCCCAATCCTCGGGCGTTTTGCCCTTGGGGGGTTCGAGGACGCCTTCATAGATCAGGCCCTTGTCGTCCAGCGCCTTCAACGCGGCTTCGATCAGGCCGGTGCCGTAGAGGGATTTCTCGCTGAAGAACACGTCCATTTCGACGCCAAGCGAGGCCAGATCCTCGCGGATCAGGTGCATCATGGCGTCGGTGGCGAAATCGCGGATCTCTTCCAGCCATTCGGATTCGGGTTTGCCCACAAGATCGTCGCCATAGGTGTCGGCCAGCGCCTGACCCACGGGGATCAGGTAGTCGCCGGGATAGGTGCCATCGACGAAGGCCACCTCCTGCCCGCGCGCCTCGAGATAGCGCAGATAGACGGAACGGGCGAGGACATCGACCTGCGCGCCACCGTCGTTGATGTAATATTCGCGCGTCACGTCATAGCCCGCATAGGCCAGAAGGCTGGCCAGCGCATCGCCGAACACCGCGCCCCGCGTATGGCCGACATGCAGCGGTCCGGTGGGATTGGCGGAGACATATTCGACGTTCACCCGCTTGCCCTGCCCCATGGTCGAGCGGCCGAAATCGGCGCCTTCCGTCAGGGCCGCCCCGACAACACCCTGCCAGAGCGCATTGGACAGGCGCATGTTGATGAAGCCCGGTCCGGCCACATCGGCGGTCTGGATCCGCGGGTCGGTGGCCAGACGGCGGGACAGTTCCTCGGCGATGGCGCGGGGGTTCTGGCCTGCGGGTTTGGCCAGCACCATCGCGGCATTGGTGGCCATGTCGCCATGGGCCGCATCGCGCGGCGGCTCGACCGTGACGGCGGCGGTGTCCAGCCCGGCGGGCAGCAGGCCATCGGCGGTCATGGCGGCCAGCGTGTCCAGCACATGGGCGCGCATCTGGGTGAAGAGGTTCATCACATCATCCTTTGAAACTGGTCAGCGGTTTACCACCGCCAGCGCCCGCGTCAATGCGCGGGCGGGTGCCGGGGGGCAGCAAGCCGTCAAATTCGCCTGTTTTCGGGGCGCTTCAGACCCCCGGCGGGCGATCCGCCGGGTCCGATCCCAGAAGGCGGTGATGTTCCTGCAGCGCGAAACGGTCGGTCATGCCAGCGATGTAATCGGCCACGATCCGGGCCAGCGCCTGATGGTCCCGCGCCTCCTCCACATCCTTGCGCCACTGTTTGGGCAGAAGCTGCGGCTCTCGCATGAACAAGGGGAAAAGGTCATGGACCACTTGCGTGACGTATTTGCGCATCGTGACGACGGCGGGGGCGCGATACATGCGGTGGAAAAGGAAGGTGCGTATCACCTTGAGGTCGGCCCAGACAGCGGGCGAAAACTGCACCATCATGCGACCGGCAAGGCGGATATCCTGTGCGGTGGCGGGGTTGAGTGCGGTCAGGTTCGCGCGGCTGACGTCGATCACATCGGCGACAAGGATGCCGAAGAAGCGGCGCAGCGCCTCGTGTCGGCGGCGGTAGTAGTTGAGGCCGGGATAGAGGCGGTCGACTTCGGCGAAACAGCCATGAAGGATCGGCAGTTCCGCCAGTTCGTCGGTGGAAAAGAGTTCCGCCCGCAACCCGTCATGCAGGTCGTGGTTGTTATAGGCGATGTCATCGGCCAAGGCGGCCACCTGCGCCTCGGCGCTGGCATGGGTGTGCAGTTCCAGATCGTGGCGGGCGTTGTAATCGGCAAGCGCATAGGGGATTTGCCCCGTCACTGGGCCATTATGCTTTGCGATGCCCTCCAGCGTTTCCCATGTCAGGTTCAGACCGTCCCATTCGGCATAGTGCCGCTCCAGCGAGGTGACGATGCGGATCGCCTGCGCGTTGTGATCGAACCCGCCATAAGGGGCCATCAGGGCTTGCAGCGCATCCTCGCCCGTATGGCCGAAGGGGGGATGGCCAAGGTCATGGGCGAGGGCCACCGCCTCGGTCAGTTCGGCGTTCAGGCCAAGCGCGCCCGCCACGGTGCGCGCGACCTGCGCCACTTCAATGGAATGGGTCAGGCGCGTGCGGAAATAGTCGCCCTCGTGTTCGATGAACACCTGCGTCTTGTGTTTCAGCCGCCGGAAGGCGCTGGAATGGATGATCCGGTCACGGTCCCGTTGAAAAGGCGTGCGAAAGACGCTTTCTTCCTCGGGCACCAGCCGCCCGCGCGTCTGTGCCGGGTTTGACGCATAGGGTGCTGTCATCTGCCGTGTGGTCCTTGTCGCCTGTGCTTGCGCCCCATATATTCGGTTTCATGACGATGCGAAACCGTCGAGGAGCGCCCTGATGCAACTGCCCCCCAAAGTGACCCCCCGCGCCTTTGCCCGGCTGGCCGAGATCGGCGCCGCAGGGCAAGGTCAGGCCCTGCGCGTGGCGGTGGAAGGCGGCGGCTGTTCCGGCTTTCAATACGAGATCAAGCTGGATGCGCCTGCCGCCGACGATCTGGTGCTGGAAGGCGAAGGCGAGCGGGTGGTTGTCGATTCCGTCTCGTTGCCGTTTCTGGCCGGGGCGGTGATCGACTTTTCCGAAGAGTTGATCGGCGCGCGGTTCGTGATCGAGAACCCGAATGCCTCGTCCTCTTGCGGCTGCGGGATTTCTTTTTCCATGTGATCAAGGCGTTATAATGGTTAACGCACACTTTTCATGAAGGCAGGCGTGACCGATGACGGCCAGACCGGGCTTGCATGACGCGGCCTGCTGCGGGATAGGGATCGGATCACCCCCAGCCAAGGACATGCCGCCATGAAGATCGCCACATTCAACATCAACGGCATCAAGGCGCGGATCGACGCCTTGCCGCAATGGCTGGATGAAGAGCAGCCCGATGTGGTGGTCTTGCAGGAGATCAAATCCGTCGATGAGGCTTTCCCGCGCGAGATCATCGAGGATCGCGGCTACAATCTGGAAACCCACGGGCAGAAATCCTTCAACGGGGTGGCGATCCTGTCGAAACTGCCGCTGGAAGATGTGATGCGCGGCCTGCCGGGTGATGAGAGCGATGAACAGGCCCGCTATATCGAGGCAACGGTTGTGGGCAAGCAGGCGCTGCGGATCTGCGGGCTTTACCTGCCCAACGGGAATCCCACGCCGGGGCCGAAATACGATTACAAGCTGTCATGGATGAAACGCTTGCAGGCGCGGGCGGCAGATCTGCTGGCGCAGGAAATCCCCTTTCTGATGGCGGGGGATTACAACATCATCCCGCAGGACGAGGATGCGGCCAAGCCCGAGGCATGGCGCGATGATGCGCTGGCCCTGCCCGAGAGTCGGGCGGCCTTTCGCCGGATCGTCAATCTGGGCCTGACCGACGCGTTTCGCGCACGGGTGTCCGGTCCCGGCCATTATTCATTCTGGGATTATCAGGCGGGCGCGTGGGAGCGGAACAACGGGATCCGCATCGACCATCTGCTGCTGAGCCCCTCTTGCGCGGATATGCTGACGGGTGTGGGCATCGACAAGCAGGTGCGCGGGCGCGAGAAACCGTCAGACCATGTGCCGGTCTGGGTGACGCTTGAGAATTGAGGCAGGTCGCCTGATGTGAAAAGAGCGGTGCCGGGGCACCGCTCTTTTGCATGGCGGTCAGGCCGATGTCAGAACGCGCCCACCAGCGCGGTCGTCAAGGCGGTGCGGTTCGGGGACATGGCGCTGGAGGCCACGCTGTTCAGGGGCGCGGTTTTTGCGGCACCGAACGGCAGGGTGATCCCGAAACGGATGCTGTCCTCGTTATAGGTGTCGACGCCGTCATCCAGCCTTGCGCGGGCCAGTTCCAGCGACAGGGTCGCCGGGACATTGGCCACCGCCATCAGGTCATAGCCGACACCCAGACCAAAGGTCGTGACATCACCGGTGAACACATCGACCTCGGCGCGGGTCACGCCGGCAAAGCCGGTGAAACCATTGCCCAAGGCATAGTGTCCCCCCAGCCCGAGCGTGGTGAGATCAACATCGTCGGTCCCGTCCGAGAGGCGCGAGCGCAAGACATGGCCGCCGATGACGGCATCCGTGCCGATGTTGAACGACACGCGCGCGCCCAGATCGGTCCAGTCCACGCCCGTGCCCGCCAGAAGGTCGGTATCCGTTTCCCCGGCGAAGATCTCGAACGCCATGAGGTCGCTGTCATATCCCACCGACAGGCCGTAGGAGTCGGTTGAATCGCTGCCCAGCCCGTCGACATCGACTTCGGCAAATTCGAAATAAGCCCCGACGGCCCAGAAATTCGAGAACACAAATCCGCCGGTCAGGCCCAGCGTGCTGACGTTGATATCCTCGGTAATGCCGTCGACATCGGCCGTCGCGGTCGAGGCCGTGGCCCCAAAGGACAGGCCGTTGTCATAGGTCACGCCGAGCTTGCCATCCAGCGACAGCACGGAACTGTCCGCGAACCCGTCCGAGGCGCTGAAGCTGCCATAGCCAAGGGTGGCGGCGCCGGACATTTCCTGTGCGGCAACGCCAAGTGGAAGGGTGGCGACCAAGGCGCCCAGAAGGACAGGTGAATAGGGTTTCATGATGTATCTCCTCGATATGAAATGGCCTGAGGATCGGCGCTTGGCGTCTTTGCGCGACAAACATCTGCATCTGAAAAAAGATGTGTTCTTGTGACTTGGCTCAATCCTCGATTGCATGAAGCACATGAGATGGCGTTTCGTGCAAGATCGAAATGGCTGACCTAAGCTTCTGCATTGTTTGTGGAAATCTGACTTGCCTTGCAATTCAAGGGCCATGGCGATGGGATGGGCCGCGCGGGTCGCACAATTTCAGATAGTTTTTGCGCCGCGCCGTGGCAGGGCTGCCACAGTCAATGCGCTGTCACATCATGGGTATATAGCCAGTCGAACTGCCGCATCATCCGGTCAGGTGCCAGCGTGCCGCCGAGGCGCATCACGGCATGGGCGGCAAAGCGCAGCGGCGCGGGGCGGATGTGGTATTTCCAGGCATTGCCATTGGCGGCAGCGATGACGCGGCGGACGCGGGTTTCACGGCGGGCCTGATAGGCGGCAAGCCCTGCCCCGATACTGTCGCTGCGGGCCAGTTCATCGGCCAGAACCCAGGCATCTTCCAGCGCCATCGAGGCGCCCTGCGCCAGAAACGGCAAGGTGGGATGGGCGGCATCGCCCAGAAGCGCCAGATGATCGCGGTGCCAGACGCGCGCGACCGGGTGGCGGAACAGGCCCCAGAGACGGGCATCGGTGACGCGGGCCAGCATGTCGCGCACGGGGGGGCCGAAATCGGCGAAGGCCGCGCACAGGTTGGCCGGATCGTCGGTCTGGGTCCAGCCTTCGGCTGCCCATAGCTTGCGTTCCTGCACGGCGACGATGTTGAGGGCGGTCCCATCCCGCAGCGGATAGCTGACCACATGGCGGCCGGGGCCCATATGGACCCAGGCTTCGGGACCGCGCCCCTCGCAATTGGGCACGACCGCGCGCCAGGCGACCTGTCCGGTGAAGAAGGGGGCATCCGTCTGATTGAGCGCGGGGCGCAGCACGGAATGGAGGCCATCCGCGCCGACCACCAGATCGGCGCAGAGTGTGGTGCCATTGGCGATATGGACCACAGGCTGGGCGCCGCCATCGACCGAGGTGACTCTTTGCAGCAGGCGAATCCTGACACCGGCCTCGCGCGCGCCATCGGCCAGCAGGTCGATCAGATCGGCGCGGTGGACGAAGTGATAGGCATTGTCCGGCAGGCGGGTCAGGTCAAGCCGGACGACGGGCGCGCCGTGATGATCGTGCAGGCAGACCGCGCGGGCCTGCACCGAGGCTGCGACAAGCGCCTGTTCCAACCCGAGGGCGCGCAGCACGGCCATGCCGTTGGGGCTGATCTGAAGCCCTGCGCCGACCTCGGTGATCTCGGGCGCCTGTTCCAGCAGGGTCACATCCGCGCCGCGCAGGGCCAGCGCGCGGGCCACGGCCAGACCGCCAATCCCTGCCCCGATCACCACAGCCCGCAGGCCCAGAATGCTCATGCCGTCCCTTTCAGACGAAAACGCCGAAGCAAAGCTGCCTCGGCGTGTCCGTATCGTCGCACCGTTCCAACCGCTCAGTCGTCGCGGTGCACTTTTTCCCGCCGCTCGTGACGCTCCTGCGCCTCGAGGGTCATGGTGGCGATGGGCCGCGCGATCAGGCGCTTGAGGCTGATCGGTTCGCCCGTCTTCTCACAATACCCATACTCGCCATCCTCGATCCGGCGCAGGGCCGCGTCGATCTTGGCCACCAGCTTGCGCTGACGGTCACGGGTGCGCAATTCCAGTGCCCGGTCGGTCTCTTCCGAGGCGCGGTCGGCCACATCGGGAATGTTGCGTGTGCCGTCCTGAAGACCCTCGATCGTGTCGCGGCTGTCTTCAAGGATCTCGGACTTCCATTTGAGCAGGGCGTTCCGGAAATACTCCAGGTGGCGCTCGTTCATGAATGGTTCGTCTTCGGCTGGCGTATACTCTGTAGAATGAAAGGATTCGGCTTTCATGTCTGCTCCCTCATAAAGGCCCGCATCTGTCATCAAGTGGTCCCCGGACATCTGGTGCCTCCCCTGGCGGTGCAAATAGCCCAGCCACCGGCGATTGTCACTACCCCTTTGTGGCCACATTGCAGGGATCAGGGCTTCACGCTAGGGTGCCGCAACATTTACGTTCATCAGGTTGGAGAGACGATGAAATTTCAGGGAACCGAGGCCTATGTGGCGACAGAAGACCTGACCGTCGCGGTCAATGCCGCCGTCACGCTGGAGCGTCCGCTGCTGGTCAAGGGCGAGCCGGGCACGGGCAAGACCGAGCTGGCCCGGCAGGTCGCGGCGGCGCTGGGGCTGCGGATGATCGAATGGAATATCAAGTCCACCACCCGCGCCCAGCAGGGTCTGTATGAGTATGACGCCGTCAGCCGGTTGCGCGACAGCCAGCTGGGCGATGCGCGCGTGAATGACGTGAAGAATTATATCCGCAAGGGCAAGCTGTGGGAGGCGTTCGACGCCGACGAGCGTGTGGTTCTGCTGATCGACGAGGTGGACAAGGCCGATATCGAGTTCCCCAACGATCTGTTGCAGGAACTGGACCGGATGGAGTTCTTTGTCTACGAGACCGGCGAGACCATCCGCGCGCGGCGGCGGCCCATCGTCATCATCACGTCCAACAACGAGAAAGAGCTGCCCGATGCCTTCCTGCGGCGCTGCTTCTTTCACTATATCCGTTTCCCGGATGAAGAGACGATGCGCCGGATCGTCGAAGTGCATCACCCCGGTATCAAGGAAAAGCTGCTGACGACTGCGCTCACGCAGTTCTATGAGGTGCGCGAGACGCCGGGGCTGAAGAAGAAGCCCTCGACTTCGGAGGTTCTGGACTGGCTGAAACTGCTGCTGGCCGAGGATCTGTCGCCCGAGGATCTGAAGCGCGACGGGGCGAACGCCTTGCCCAAGCTGCACGGGGCGCTGCTGAAGAACGAGCAGGATGTGCATCTGTTCGAGCGTCTGGCCTTCATGGCGCGGGGCCAGCGCGGATGACGGCTTGGCGCGCCCCTGATGCGCGGGGGCGTGCCGCGGCGGTCCTTGGGTGGGCATGTCGACAGATGCCACGAAGATGTCTCAAACTGTCCTTAGCCGGGACAGGATGCTCGGGAAATGTCGCCCCGATCATTCCAGAGAAGGGCCGAACATGACCAGAGTTTACCTGCCCCGGATATCTTGGGGTCGCCTGCCCATGCCTGATGCGGGGACATTTTCGCCTGCGCACCCGGATTGCAACCGACTGAGGGTTGGGGTGCCGCACTGATGACAACCTTGTTCCCGCGTATTTTGTTGCCGTTTTGCTTTCTGTTGGGAGCCTGCATGCCGGGCACGACCTCTGACATGCCCAGCCGCGCCGCGGCCGCGTTTGACAGCGATCTGCCCCCGATGAGGGTTTTCGCCGCGCCGCAACCGACACAGTTTCCGATCGCCAATGCCGATCTGCAACGTGATTTCGTCGACCTGTCCTTCATGCTGGAATCAGGGCGCACCCTGCCCGTCTTTACCCGCTTTGAAGGCCCGATCACCGTCCGCGTGACGGGGAACCCGCCGCCCACGCTGGCCTCGGACCTGAACCGCCTGCTGTTCCGTCTGCGCAACGAGGCGGGCATCGACATTACCCAGACCGCAGCCCCCACGGCCAATGTCACGATCGAAGCGGTGAGTCGCGCCGAGATCCGCAGTCATCTGCCGCAGGCGGCGTGTTTTGTGGTGCCCAATATCAGCCGTCTGTCCGAATTCCGTCTGGCCCGGCGCAGCCCGCGCACGGACTGGGCCCGGCTGACCGTGCGCGAGCGGATGGCGGTGTTCGTGCCCAATGATGCCTCGCCCCAAGAGGTGCGCGACTGTCTGCACGAGGAGATGGCGCAGGCGCTGGGGCCGCTCAACGATCTTTACCGGCTGCCGCAATCGGTGTTCAACGACGACAATGTCCATGCCGTGCTGACCGGCTATGACATGATGATCCTGCGCGCGACCTATGCGCCCGACCTGCGCTCGGGCATGTCGCGGGCGCAGGTGGAAAGCCGGTTGCCGGCGATCCTGGCCCGGATCAACCCCGCCGGACAGGGCCTTGGCCCCCGCTATGACGGGCAGACACCGCGTGAATGGATCGCGGCGATGCAGACCGCCCTTGGTGTCGGTGCGCCCCCCGGTGCCCGCCGCACCGCCGCGACACGGACGCTGGAGATTGCCCGCACGCTGGGTTGGCAGGATCACAGGCTGGGCTTTGCGCATTACATCCTTGGACGGTTGGTCCTTCCGGTCGATCCGGCCGAGGCTGTGGCCCATTTCCAGACCGCCGACCGGATCTTTGCGCAGCGCCCCGAATATGCGTTGCACCGCGCAATGGTGGCCTCGCAACTGGCGGCCTATATGGTGGCGCAGGGACGCGGTCCGGAGGCTGTGGACATGATCGGTCTGCACCTGCCCGTCGTCATCAGCCACGAGAACGCGGCCCTTGTCGCCACGCTGAACATGCTGCGCGCCGAGGCGCTGGAACTGGCCGGACGCGGCGTCGAGGCGCAGGCCGTGCGTCTGGACAGTCTGGGCTGGGCGCGTTACGGGTTCGGGGCGGACGGGGCCATTCGTGCCAAACTGCGCGAGATCAGCGCCCTTAATCCGCTGAACAGGAGAAACGGGCGGATATGATCGTATTGGGCGCGGCGCTGTTGGGCGCCATCATCGGTGGCATGACAGCGGCACGGCGCAAGGGGGCCAAACTGGACATCGCGCAATATGCGGCGGGCTATGCCATCGCATTCGCGCTGATCGGCCTGTTTGCCACCCTCTTCATCCATCGCGCCGCGCTGTAGATCCGATGTTCCTGCCCTTCTTCGACAATCTCAGGAAAGGCGGCGTCCCGGTCAGTCTGCGCGAGTATCTGTCCTTTCTTGAAGGCATGTCGGCAGGTCTGGTGACCTATGACGTGGAGGGCTTCTATTACCTTGCCCGCACCGCCATGGTGAAGGACGAGCGCAATCTGGACAAGTTCGACCGCGCCTTTGCCACCACGTTCAAGGGGTTGGAGGAGATCCGGCTGGAGGATGTGCTCAAGGCCGTGAACATCCCCGCCGACTGGCTGGAAAAGCTGGCCGAAAAGCACCTGACCGCCGCCGAGATGGAAGAGATCAAGGCTCTGGGCGGGTTCGACAAGCTGATGGAGACGCTGAAACAGCGGCTTGAGGAGCAGAAGGGCCGCCATCAGGGGGGCAACAAGTGGATCGGCACGGCGGGCACATCGCCCTTCGGGGCGCATGGCTATAACCCCGAAGGCGTGCGGATCGGGCAGGACAAGTCCCGCCACCAGCGCGCGGTCAAGGTCTGGGACAAGCGCGATTTCAAGAACCTCGACGACACGGTGGAACTGGGCACGCGCAACATCAAGGTGGCGCTGAAGCGGCTGCGCCGCTGGGCGCGCGACGGGGCGGCGGAAGAACTTGATCTGGACGGCACGATCCGCTCCACCGCCGAACAGGGCTATCTGGACGTCAAGACCCGGCCTGAACGGCGCAACGCGGTGAAGGTGCTGTTGTTTCTGGATGCGGGCGGCTCGATGGACCCGCATGTGAAGGTGGTCGAGGAATTGTTCTCTGCCGCGCGGACCGAGTTCAAGCATCTGGAATATTACTACTTCCACAACTGCCTTTATGAGGGCGTCTGGCGCGACAATCGGCGCCGCTGGGATCAGCAGACCCCCACATGGGAGGTGCTGCGGACCTATGGGCATGATTACAAATGCATCTTCGTGGGCGATGCCAGCATGTCCCCCTATGAGATCGCCTATCCGGGCGGGGCGAACGAGCATTGGAACGCCGAGGCTGGGCAGGTCTGGTTGCAGCGCGCGCGCGACCAATGGCCAAGCCATGTCTGGATCAATCCGGTGCCGGAAAAATACTGGTCCTATACCCAGTCGATCAAGATGATCCGTGAGATTTTCGAAGATCGCATGGTCCCCATGACCCTGTCGGGGATCGAACGGGCCATGAAAGAAATGGCGCGCTGAACCGCCGACCGGCGGATGACCGCCCGTGCCCCCCTGATGATTTTTTTGTGAAGAGGCGGAAGGTTTCCGCCCCGGTCTGCGTTCTATAGGCACAAGTCACCGCTTTTGACATTCCACAGACAGGAGATTTCACCATGTCCAAGGATGACACGCCCGACCCGACGCGCCGCCGTCTGCTGACCCGTCTGGGTCTGGCCGCCGGTGTGGCCTATGTCGCGCCGACCATGCTGCATCTGACCCCGGCCAAGGCCTCGGGGGCGAGCCGTGGTTCAGGCTATTCACGCCCCAGCCGATCGCGCCCGTCGCGCTATTCCCGCCCCTCCTATGGGCGGCGCGACCGTTACCGGGATGATCGGCGCTATTACGAGCGCGGTGGCTATGACGGCCCTTACCGTGACAGGCTCACCCGTGAGGAACGCGCCGTGCAATACCTGCTGGAAACGCTGACCACACGCTAGGGCGTGGCGGGCTTGCGCAGGGTCGGCAGAGGGGCCAGACCGTTCTGACCTTGTCCAGTCAGGCCCTGCCCCATGTCAGACGCACCCGTCACACATATCGACCCCGTGGCCTTCCGCGCCGATCCCTATCCCATGCTGGCGCGGATGCGGGCCGAGGCCCCTGTCACCTATGTGCCCGAACTGGGGGCCACGCTTTTCACCCGGCGCGATGACATCTTCGTGCAGGAAAAACGGACCGAGGTGTACTCGAGTCACCAGCCCGAGGGGTTGATGACCCGGCTGATGGGCGAAAATCTCATGCGCAAGGATGGCGCGGCGCATCAGGCCGAGCGGCGCGCGCTGTTTCCGGCACTCAGCCCGCGCACGGTAAAGGATCACTGGCTGGCGCAGTTTCAGGCCGCAGCCGCCAGTATCCTGACCGATCTGGCGCCGCGCGGACGCTGCGATCTGGTGCGCGACTATGCGATGCCGGTGTCGGCCGAAGCGTTGAAGGCGATCACGGGCCTTGCCACCATGCCCGCGCCCGAAATGGACCGCGTGAGCCAGGGCATGATCGACGGCTGCGCCAATTACGCAGGAGATCCGGCAATCGAGGCGCGCTGCCACGATTGCACCGCATCCATCGACGCGCATATCGACGCCATGCTGCCGGTCGTGACGGCGACCCCCGACCAGTCGGCCCTGTCGGTGATGCATCGCGCGGGCCTGCCGATGGAGAGTATCCGCGCCAATATCAAGCTGATCATCTCGGGCGGGCAGAACGAGCCGCGCGATGCCATCGCAGGCACGATCTGGGCGCTCTTGACCCATCCCGACCAGTTGGCGCTGATCCAGGCGGGCCGCGCCACATGGGCGCAGGCTTTTGACGAATATGCCCGCTGGATATCCCCCATCGGCATGTCGCCGCGCCGCGTGGCGCGGGTGGATACCGCCTGCGAAGTCACGTTCCAGCCTGAGGACCGGGTGTTCTTCATGTTCTCCTCGGCCGGGCGGGACGAGGCGCATTTCACCGCCCCCGACCGCTTCGACATTGCCCGCGATACCGGCCCCGCCATCAGTTTCGGCGCGGGGCCGCATTTCTGCGCGGGGGCCGCCGCCGCGCGCGCCCTGATCGCGGATGTGGCCCTGCCCATGGCCTTTGCCCATCTGCCGGGACTGATGCTGGACGGCCCTGCCCCCTTTGCGGGCTGGGCCTTTCGCGGGCCGCTGTCCGTCCCCGTCCGCTGGACCGCGTGAGCCTGCCCCTTCATCTTGCCAAAAATACTCATCCTTGCGCCGCTCTGCCACACGAGCAGCCCTTGCCGCAGGGCAGCGCACGCGCCATATCTGAGACATGTTGAAATTCACCCCGATCCTGCTGGCCATCCTTTATGCTGTCGCCATGTACCGTTTCTCGGCCTGGCGCACGGCCAAGGAGTTGGACACCCGCTCGACCGTGCTGGCCGATCCTGTGCTGAAGAAGGTGACGGACCGTCTGGCCGCCGCCCTCGATCTGCCGAAGATCAAGGTGCATATCTACGAGATCGACCCGGTGAATGGTCTGGCCGCGCCCGATGGGCGGATTTTCATCACGCGCGGGTTCTACAACAAGTTCCGTCAGGGCGAGGTGTCGGCTGAAGAGATGGCCAGCGTGATCGCCCATGAGCTGGGCCATGTGGCGCTGGGGCATGCGCGGCGGCGGATGATCGACTTTTCCGGCCAGAACGCGCTGCGCACGGCGCTGGCCATGGTGCTGTCGCGCTTTCTGCCGGGTGTGGGGCTGTGGATCGCGAATATGCTGACCACGATGCTGGCGGCGAAACTGTCGCGCAGCGATGAGTATGAGGCGGATGAATATGCCTCGGCCCTGCTGGTCAAGGCGGGGATCGGCACGGCCCCGCAAAAATCGCTTTTTGGTAAGCTGGAGGCGCTGACCAATGCGCGCGGCGGGGCGATGCCGGCATGGCTCTTGAGCCATCCCAAGACGCCCGACCGGATCGCCGCGATTGAAAAGAACGAAGCGCGCTGGAATGTGCCGCAGGTTTGAAGGCGGTCTGGCCCTTGTGAACCGTGGCCGCTAGGCGGCGGCCAAAGCCTTGCCCAGCTTCGGCAAATGTGCCTTTTTCATAAGTCGTCTGATGTCCCAATCCTGACCGGACAACCGTTCCGCCTCGCGCCGCACGGCCTCGGCCGCATCGGCGACGGCCTGCGGGTGATCGGCGTAAAGGGACATCAGGAACTGGTCGGGGTCCAGCCGGGCCAGCCCCTCTTCCTCGAGGATCTGGCGGGGGAAATCCTGCGCGTTCAGGGTCACGATCAGATCGGCATGGCCCGCGATGGCGGCGGCCAGCACATGGGTATCGGCCGGATCGGGCAGCCAGAGCCGCGCTTCCAGCGAGGGGGGCCATACCACCTCGGCCCCCGGCCAGCGCGACCGGATCAGCGCCACCTCGCCGCGCGCCTGTGCCTCGGCCCCTGCCCCCAGTTTGATCGTGGCGCGCGCCCATTCTTCAAGAATGCGCGCGGACCAGAGCGGCTGATACAGCCCCGCCGCCGCCACGCCCAAAAGCACCTCGCGCATCACCGTGGGGTAAAGAACGCAGGTGTCCAGCAGCACCTTCATAGGCGGAAGAACAGCGCCTTCAGATAGCCGCTTTCGGCCAGTTGCGGCAGAAGCGGGTGATCCGGTCCGGCAAAGCCCGTGTGGATCTGCTGCCCCTGCCGTCCCGCGCGACCGATGCCCCGCAGGCAGGCGCCGTGAAAGCGTTCCAGATCGGCGGCATGCGAGCAGGAGCAAAGCACGAGAAACCCGCCCTCGGCCACCAATGACGCGCCCAGACGCGCCACGCGCTCATAGGCGCGCAGGCCGGTTTCCAGCGCCTGTTTCGACGGCGCGAAGGCGGGCGGATCGCAGACGACCATGTCGAAGGTGGCCCCTTCCGCCGCAAGGGCCGTCATCACGTCGAAGGCATCGCCCTTGCGCGTGTCAAACCGTGCCGCCACGCCCGACGCCGCGGCGCCCTCGCGGGCGAGCGTCAGCGCGGGGTCGGAGCCGTCCACGGCCAGCGCGTGATCCGCCCCTGCGGCAAGCGCGGCCAGTGCAAAGCCACCCACATGGGAGAATACATCCAGAACCTTGCCGCCCTTGGCCAGTTGCGCGGCAAAGGCGTGGTTGGGCCGCTGGTCGAAGAACAGCCCCGTTTTCTGCCCGCCGGTCAGGTCGGCCATATAGGTGGCCCCGTTCATCGGCACCTGCACCGGGGCATCGGGCGCTTGGCCCAGAACCACGCCGCTGGCATCGTCCAGACCTTCGAGTGTCCGCGCACGGCCCGAGGCGCTTTTGATGACAGTCGTCACACCCGTCACCGCGACCAGAGCCGCGACCAGATCATCCAGCATCACATCGGCCCATGCCGCATTGGGCTGGATCACTGCGGTGTCGCCGAAACGGTCGATCACCACGCCGGGCAGTCCGTCCGCCTCGGCATGGACCAGACGGTAGAAGGGTTGGTCATAGAGCCGCGCCCGCAGGGCCAGCGCGCGGGTCAGCCGCGCCTCAAGCCAGGCCCGGTCCACCACAGCGGCGGGGTCACGGTCCATCACGCGGGCGATGATGCGGGAATTGGCGTTCACCGTCACCAGTGCAAGGGGGGTGCGCTCGGCATCCTCCAGCACGGCAAGGCTGCCGGGGGCAAGCCCGCGCGAGCGCCGGTCGGTGACCAGTTCATTGTCATAAACCCACGGAAAACCGTGGCGGATGGCGCGCGGCTGGGCTTTGGGGCGCAGGCGCACAACGGGATAAGAGGGCGATGTCATGCCGCCCTCTTATCCCTGTTTCACAGTGCTGGAAAGGTCAGATCTTGTCGTCCGTTTCCAGACCGGCCACCAGTTGCGTGATGCCGCGATTGCCGCCCATGCTGCCGGGGCGTTCCAGTTCGGCCCGCAGGACATTGGCCAGATGCCGCGTCACGCGCACCTTCTGCGTCAGCCCCTGGCGCTCGGCCTGCATGGCGCGGTCGCCGCCGTATTCCTTGAGATCGGCGCGGATCTCGCGGGTGGGGGCCAGGGCCTCGCCCGTCTTGGGATCGCGCAGGGTGAGGTTGAAGCGGATGGAGTGAACCCCGCCCACCGAATAGCGGGTCTTTTCAGTCAGCGAGTGAAAGCGGACCAGTTCGATCTCGACCACGGCGGGCACCGCGCCGCTATGGCCGGTGCGGGCCTGCGTCATGCTGTCGGCCAGGATCGCCTCAAGCTGGGCGTGGCGGTCCCCGAAGGCATCGCCGCGCCAGACGATATCGCCGGACGGGTAGTAGCTGTTGGCCTCGGAAACCTTCAGGCTGCGCGGCACCACGATACGGGTGTCGACAACCGCGATGGCAGCAAGGGAGATGGCGGCCGAAGCCCCCCGCGCGGTATCGACCGAAACGGCGTTGCGCGTGGCCAGATCATAGGTGCTGCAGGCGGACAGACCCAGCGCCAGAATCAGGGCAGTAACAATACGGTAACGTGACATCCTCGACCTCCAAGCGGTTTTTCCGCGTGTCATGGAGTGGATTTTTGCCGCCGGATTGTGGTCTATTCAGGGCAAATTTTCTTCCAATGCGCGGCATTTCGGGGAAATCTCAAGCATAATTCGCCACTTTCAGCCCTGTTTCCATCGCAGGATGCAGCCACGAAATCGACATGTTGAAAAAGTTGCATCCCGCTTGCATCACCACGGCATCGGCTTGCGGTGTTACCGCTAACAGCCTATATCCGGGGGAACCCACGACCGACTGAGGGGAGGACATCCGATGCCAGTACATGATCAGGTGGCCCGCGTGACCGATCGCATCGTGGCGCGCAGCCGTGACAGCCGCGACCGTTACATGGCGTTGATGCGCCGCGCTGCGGCCGAGGGGCCGCGCCGTGGGCATCTGAGCTGTTCGAACCAGGCCCATGCCTATGCGGCGATGGGACAGGATCAATCGACCATGGCCACGACCCCTGCCCCCAATATCGGGATCGTGACCGCCTATAACGACATGCTGTCGGCGCATCAGCCCTTCGAGCGGTTCCCCGACCTGATCCGGCAGGCTGCCCGGCGTGTCGGCGCCACGGCGCAGGTGGCCGGCGGCGTGCCCGCCATGTGCGACGGGGTCACGCAGGGCCAGACCGGGATGGAACTGTCGCTGTTTTCGCGCGACGTGATCGCATTGGCGGCGGGCGTGGCGCTGTCGCACAACACGTTTGATAGCGCGCTCTATCTGGGTGTCTGCGACAAGATCGTGCCGGGCCTGGTGATCGCCGCCGCCACGTTCGGCTATATTCCGGGTGTGTTCCTGCCGGCGGGACCGATGGTTTCGGGCCTGCCCAATGACGAGAAGGCCAAGGTGCGCCAGCAATTCGCGGCCGGACAGGTGGACCGCGCGGCGCTGATGAAGGCCGAGATGGCGTCCTATCATGGCCCCGGCACCTGCACCTTCTATGGCACGGCCAATACCAACCAGATGCTGATGGAGTTCATGGGGCTGCATCTGCCCGGCACGTCCTTCGTGAATCCCGGCACGCCGCTGCGCGATGCGCTGACAACTGCGGGCACGGAACGCGCCGCCGCGATCACGGCGCTGGGGAATCACTATACGCCGGTCTGCGACGTGCTGGACGAGCGCGCCTTCGTGAACGGGATCGTGGGGCTGATGGCGACGGGCGGGTCGACCAATCTGGTGCTGCACCTGCCAGCCATGGCCCGCGCCGCCGGGGTGATCCTGACCTTGCAGGATTTTCACGACCTGTCGCAGGTGACCCCGCTTCTGGCCAAGGTCTATCCCAACGGGTTGGCCGATGTGAACCATTTCCACGCGGCCGGTGGGCTGGGTTATACGATCGGGCAACTGCTGGAGGCGGGGCTGCTGCATCCCGACACGTTGACCGTCGCGGGCAAGGGGCTGGAGCGCTATACGACCGAGCCGAAACTGACCGGGGCGGGCCTTGCCTGGCAACCCGGCAGCCGGGAGAGCCAGAACACCCGCATCCTGCGCCCGGTCAGCGATCCCTTCGATGCCACAGGCGGATTGCGCCAGTTGGACGGGAATCTGGGCACGGGCGTGATCAAGACCTCGTCCGTCTCTCCTGACCGCCATGTGATCGAGGCCCCCGCCCGCGTGTTCGAGACGCAGGAGGCGGTGAAAGCGGCGTTCAAGGCCGGGGAGTTCACCTCGGACACCGTGGTGGTGGTGCGCTTTCAGGGGCCGCAGGCCAATGGGATGCCGGAACTGCATGCGCTGACGCCTGTTCTCGCCGTGCTGCAGGATCGCGGGCTGAAGGTCGCGCTGGTCACCGATGGGCGCATGTCCGGTGCTTCGGGCAAGGTGCCTGCCGCGATCCATATCAGCCCCGAAGCCGCCGCCGGTGGCGCGCTGGCGCGTCTGCGGGACGGCGACATCATCCGGCTGGATGCCACCACGGGCGAGATCGCCGCGCTGGTGCCCGATCTGGAGACCCGCGCCCCTGCCACCCCGGATCTGAGCGGCAATGGCACCGGCGTCGGGCGCGAGCTTTTCGCCATGTTCCGGGCCAATGTGGGCCCGGCGGCGACTGGCGCGGCGGTGGTTGTCTGACATGCCGCCCCGGCTTCTTCTTGCTGCAAATATCCATGCGCCATCCGCCCCGGGCGGCGCGGCCCGAAAGGACGGACCATGACCCCGCATCACGCCTCGGACGCCACCTTGACGCTGTGCCGGATGGCCCCGGTGATCCCTGTTCTGGTGATCCGCGACCCCGCCCATGCCGCCCCGCTGGCCCGGGCACTGGTGGCGGGCGGCCTGCCGGTTCTGGAGGTGACGCTGCGCACGCCCGCAGCCCTTGAGGTGATCACCGAAATGGCCCGAATCCCCGGTGCGATGGTGGGCGCGGGCACGGTGCTGTCGCCCGCCGATGTCCGCGCCGTGATCGCCGCAGGGGCCGGGTTTGCCGTGTCGCCGGGGGCGACGGACCGGCTGCTGGCAGCCTGCGAGGAGGGCGGGCTGCCGATCCTGCCCGGTGCCGCCACCGCGACCGAGGCGATGGCGCTGCTGGAACGGGGCTATACCTCGCAGAAGTTCTTTCCTGCAGAGGTCGCAGGGGGTGCGGCGGCGCTGCGCGCCCTGTCATCGCCCTTGCCGCAGATCACCTTCTGCCCGACCGGCGGGATCGGCCCGGCCAATGCCGCCGATTACCTGTCGCTGCCGAATGTCGCCTGTGTGGGCGGCAGCTGGGTCGCGCCCTCCGACATGATCGCGGCGGGCGACTGGGAGGGGATCGAAGGGCTGGCCCGCGCCGCATCCGCCCTACCCCGGTCTGCGTGACGCCGCGACCCGATCGTTCAGATCTTTGCCCGGATGCGCCGGTCAGTCGCGCGGACGCGACCGCCAGCCGCCGCGCCGCCCGGTGCGGGTCATGGCCTGCAAGCCTTCGCACATCACCTGCGTCATCGGATGATCCGGCGCATCCGTGGCATAGCGGTCCACCAGCACCGCCAGCACGGCGCGGCTGTCGGCCCCGTCCGGCAGGCTGAGCGCCCAATCCAGAAAGATCGTGCGGCATTCGCCCGCCGTGATCCCCTCGATCCGGTAGGCTTCCGAGATCAGACCCTTGGGGTCTTCGGGCGTGCCCTTTTTCATAGGGCCTCCCCTGACCCGGTGCCAAGGGCGGCATGGATCGCGGCATCGGCCCCGGCCGCCACCTCGACCAGCGCGGCCTCAAGACCTTCCAGCGTTTCGAACCCAGTTTCGCGCAGCAGCATCCGGCATCCTCCCTCGCCGATCCCCGCGGGATCAAGCGGCTTGTCGCTCAACAGCTTGGAGACAAGCTGCAAGTGCCAGAACAGCAGATAGGCCTCGGTCAGCGCTGCGCCAGTGGCGTCATCCAGCCAGCCGCAGGCGACAGCGGCCCGCAATCCGGCACGCGCCTGCCTGTCGGTGGACCCCGCCATGAGGCTGCCCGCCTGACCGATCAGTTCCACATCCTGCAGCCGGCCCGGCCCCAGCTTGGCGTCCCACGGACCTTCGGCCGATTTCGCCGCCGCGATCCGGGCGCGCATGGCGGCGACATCCTCGATAATCTTGTCGCGGGGATGGCCGCGTGCCAGCACGGCTTGCCGGACCGCCTCGACATCCTCGGCCAGCGCGGCCTCGCCCGCCACGGCGCGCGCGCGGGTCAGGGCGAGGTGTTCCCAGATCCAGGCTTCGTTCATCTGGTAGTCGCGGAAACTGGTCAGGCTGGTCGCCACCGGCCCCTGCGTGCCCGAGGGGCGCAGGCGCATGTCGACCTCATAGAGCTTGCCTTCGGCCATGGGTGCCGTCAGCGCCGTGACCATCGCCTGTGTAAGGCGGGCGAAATAGGGCCGGGCCGCGAGCGGGCGGCGGCCATCCGAATTTTCGACCCCGTCCGCATCATAGATCACGATCAGGTCCAGATCCGAGGTCGCGTTGAGCCGCCCTGCCCCCAGCGAGCCCATGCCCAGCACCATGGCGCCGCGCCCCGGCGGGGTGCCGTGTTTGGCCGCGAATTGCGCCACCACCACGGGCCAGAGCGCGCGCAGGACCGCCTCGGCCAGATCGGCATATTGGGGGCCTGCGGCCTCGGCGTCGATCAGGCCGCGCAGGTGATGCACACCGATGCGGAAATGCCATTCCTTGGCCCAGCGGCGCGCGGCATCCAGCTTGCGCTCGTAATCGGCCTCGCCCTCGAGCCGGGCCGACAACTCGTCCCGCAGCGCCTCCATCCCCGGCCATGGCGCGAAGAAGCCGCCGCCGATCACCGCATCGAACACACCCGAATTGCGCGACAGATGCTGCGCCAGCGCGGGCGAACTGCCCACGATATCCACCAGCAGGTCGATCAGTTGCGGGTTGACGTCGAACAGCGAGAAAAGCTGCACCCCCGCAGGCAGGCCCGACAGGAAACCGTCGAAGGCCAGAAGCGCCTCGTCAGGTTTGGCGGCGCGGGCGAGGCGGGACAGGATCTCGGGGCGCAGGCGCTGAAAGATCTCGACCGCGCGGGCCGAACGCAGCGCGGGATAGCTGCGCCAGCGGCTGGTCACTTCAGTATCCAGCGTGTCGGCCACCTCGGCAGAGACCTGCGGCGAGGGGGTGATGCCGCTGCCGGCGAAGAAGCCTTCGGTCAGGTCATGCACTTCACTGATGCGGGATTTCAGATCGGCTTCGAGAGCGGTCTGTTCCATGCCCATGAAGGCGGCCAGCCGGGCAAACCCCTCGTCGCTGCGCGGCAGGCTGTGGGTCTGGGCATCGTTGATCATCTGCAGGCGATGCTCGACCTCGCGATGGGCGCGGTAATGGCCCGTCAGGGTATGGGCCACGTCATCGGGAATCCAGCCCTTGCGCGCCAGAACGGCCAGACCCTCGACCGTGCCGCGCACCCGCAAGTCTGGGTCGCGGCCACCGGCGATGATCTGGCGGGTCTGGGTGAAGAACTCGATCTCGCGGATGCCGCCGCGTCCCAGTTTCATGTTGTGATCGGTCAGCACCACCGGCCCGCCCAGCCCCTTGTGCGCGCGGATGCGCAGGCGCATGTCATGGGCGTCCTGAATGGCCGCAAAATCCAGATGCTTGCGCCAGACGAAGGGGCGCAGGGTTTTCAGGAACCGCTCGCCCGCTGCCAGATCACCCGCCGAGGGGCGCGCCTTTATATAGGCGGCGCGTTCCCATGTGCGGCCAAGGCTTTCGTAATAGCGTTCTGCCGCTTCCATCGCCATGCAGACCGGGGTGACGGCCGGATCGGGGCGCAGGCGCAGGTCGGTGCGAAAGACATAGCCCTGCGCGGTATTGTCGTTCAGCAGCGCCGCCATCTTGCGCGTGGCCCGGATCAGCGAGGCGCGCGCCTCGTGATAATCGTCGGGGGTGAAGCGCGTCTCGTCGAACAGGCAGATCAGGTCGATATCCGAAGAGTAGTTCAGCTCATAGGCGCCCATCTTGCCCATGGCCAGCGCCACCAGCCCGCCGCCGGTTTCGGCATCATCCTCGGTGGCCCCCGGCAGTTTGCCGCGTTTGATCTCGGCGCCGATCGCGGCGCGCAGGGCAAGCTGGCAGGCCAGATCGGCAAAACGGGTGAGCGCGCCTGTCACCTCTTCCAGGGACCACGCGCCCGACAGATCGGCCAGCGCGGTCAGCAGAGCCACGCGGCGCTTGCCCTGACGCAGCGCATCGGCCAGCGCATCGGGCGCGGTCTGGGACAGATCGTGGTGCAGCGCGGTCAGCGCGCCCTCGGGATCGTCCAGCGCGGGCATGATCCACGCCGCTTCCCGCTCGATCAGGGTTTTCAAATAGGGGCTGCATCCCCCCGTCCCTTCGATCAGACGGGCGATATCGCCCTGCGCATCGGGCACGGCGGCGCGGGCCTCGGCCCCCCGGTCAGGGTCGTATGGATGTGGCAGGCGGGTCAGGCGGTGTGCAATGGACATGGGCGCAGCTTGATATCAGCGCCGCGACAGGGTCAAGTGGCTGGTCAATCGCACAAGGCTTTGCAATTGTGCCGCAAAACGCGACCCCAAGCGGAGGACCCGAGGATGAGCAAGAGCATGGCCCGCGTGCGCCGCGCATTGGAGGCAGCAGGGCTTCCCGCCGATATCCATGCATTGGGTGAGGCGCGCACCGCCGCTCAGGCCGCCGCCGTGGCGGGCTGCGCCATCGACCAGATCGCCAAGTCCATCATCTTTGCCGGGCAGGACAGTGGCCGCGCGGTGCTGTTCCTGACCGCAGGGGGCAATCAGGTCGATACGGCCCGTGCCAGCGCCGTGGCCGGAGAACCGCTGGGCAAGGCGGATGCCGATCTGATCCGGGCGCAGACCGGATTCGCCATCGGGGGCGTGGCCCCTGTGGGGCATCTGAACCCGATCCACGCCTTTCTGGATCCGCGCCTGATGGAATTTGACGTGATCTGGGCCGCCGCAGGCACGCCGCATCATATCTTTCCCATCGCGCCCGCCGATCTGCACCGCTTGACGGGGGCGCAACTGGCTGATTTCACGGCGTGATTCATTTAATGTAAATTTCTTTTACATAGCCCCTTGCAAGCGGGCCTCGCCATTCCGATCTTGGTGATGTGAAGACGATTTACATCAACCCTGCAACGGAGTGTCCGATGAATACGACAATGCCTTATGCCGCCCCTTCTGCGCAGCCGATGGGCTGGCTGTCCCGTGCCGAGGCCTGGCTTGATCACAAGGGCAAAGGTGCCTGGATCGCCGTCATGGTCCTGGGTTTCATCTTTGTCTGGCCGGTTGGCCTTGCCATTCTGGCCTATATGATCTGGAGTAAGCGCATGTTCAGCAAATCCTGCCGCAACCGTTCGATGGCCCGTCAGGGGTTCTCGGTGATGCAATCCTCGGGCAATTCGGCCTTTGACAGCTACAAGGCCGAAACCCTGCGCCGTCTGGAGGAGGAGCAGCACAGCTTCGAAGCCTTCCTGCAACGTCTGCGCGAGGCCAAGGACAAGGCCGAGTTCGACGATTTCATGGCGGACCGCGCCCGCAAGGCCAGCGCCCCCGGCGCGGATGACACAAGCGACCGCGACCAGGCCTGAGCGCCACATGACAGCCGGATGCCGCAGCATGAACCTGCGGCATCCATGACCCATTCCCAGTACGAGAGACAGATGAGCCCTTTCATATCCCACCTGCCCGACCCGGAGATGCAAGCCGAATTCTATGCCGATGTGCCGATGAAGCGGCTGGTGGCCTGGCTTGCCGATACCGTGCTGATCGCGCTGATCAGCCTGCTGATCGTGCCCTTCACCGCCTTTACGGGGCTGTTCTTCTTTCCGCTGCTGATGCTGGCTGTGGGCTTTGCCTATCGGGTGATCACCATCACCAACCGGTCCGCCACTTGGGGGATGCGCCTGATGGCGATCGAGTTCCGCGCCGCGAATGGCGAAAGGTTCGGTCTGGGACTGGCGGTCGCGCATACGCTGGGTCTGTCGATCTCGTTCGCGATGCCGCTGTTGCAGGTGGTGTCGATCATTCTGATGCTGACCACGGCGCGCAAACAGGGCCTGACCGATCATCTGCTGGGCACGGTCGCGCTGAACCGGGCTGCGGCCTTCTGATCCGCGGCCACGCCCTGATCCCGGGGGCTGTTCATGGCGCGCCTGGCCCTGCATCGCGCGCCACATTAACGCGGTATTTATTCAACTCTTGGCGGATGGAGACTTCGTTGCTATCGTCCGCTCAGAACCGCCTCAAGGGACATCATGCGCCACACCCTGCCCATTGCGCCGCAATTCTATGTGACGGCCCCGCAGCCATGCCCCTATCTTGACGGGCGCATGGAGCGCAAGCTGTTCACGGCCTTGCAGGGAGAGGGCGCGGAACGGCTGAATGACAGCCTGTCCAAGCAGGGATTCCGCCGCTCGCAGAACGTGCTGTATCGCCCGTCCTGTTCGGATTGCGCGGCCTGCCTTTCGGCGCGGATCCGCGTGGCGGATTTCACCCCGTCGCGCAGCCAGAAGCGCACGATCCGCCGCAATGCAAGGCTGGACCGCCGCGCGACCAGCCCCTGGGCGACCGAGGACCAGTATGACCTGTTCCGCCGCTATCTGGACAGCCGCCACGCCGATGGCGGCATGGCCGATATGGATGTGTTCGAATTCGCCGCGATGATCGAGGAGACGCCGATCCGCACCCGCGTGATCGAATATCATGACACGCAAAGCCGCGACCTGACCGCCGTCTGCCTGACCGACGTTCTGGATGACGGGGTCAGCATGGTCTATTCCTTCTATCAGCCGGACCGCCCCGGCGACAGTCTGGGCACCTATATCATCCTTGATCATATCCGCATCGCGCAAGAGGCCGGTCTGCCTTACGTCTATCTGGGTTATTGGGTGCCGGGCTCGCCCAAGATGGGCTACAAGGCCAAGTTTTCTGGGCTGGAACTTTATGTCGGCGGCAAGTGGCAGAAGATGCGCGATCCGGCCGATTACACCGCCGAGATGCACCCGCTGTCCACCGATCCGATTGCCGAACAGGTGGCCAATATCTCGCTGCCCGGATCGGTGCCCGCGCGGTCCTGACGGCCCGGCCCTTGTGCGGGCCCGCCCCTCTTTCCTGACCCAAAGTCAACCGCCCTGCCCGGTCGCATCCGCCCCGGATGTCCGTCTTTGGCCGGATTTCGCCGGTCATAATTGCTTTCCTGACGTTTCAAGCCCCCGAAACGTAATAAAGATACAAAAATAATCGCGCCCGCGACATTAAATTCACCGAAATGGCGGTTGACGCTGCCGTGCAGCACTCATAATGTCCTGCCACGCAAGAAGGAGCCCACCCGGCTATGACACGTCTCGTGATCATCGTAAGGACATGGCGCATGGGCCGGTAACGGACACCCAAAAGGTACCCCATGCGCCCCCGACAAAATCGGGGGCTTTTTTATGCGAATGGATGACGTCGACAACGGAGCAAAGCACATGACACGTCAGATGACCGGAGCGAGAATGGTGGTTCAGGCCCTCAAGGATCAGGGTGTGGACGTCGTATTCGGATATCCCGGCGGCGCCGTGCTACCGATTTACGACGAGATCTTTCAGCAGAACGAGATCCAGCACATTCTGGTGCGGCATGAACAGGGCGCGGTCCATGCGGCCGAGGGCTATGCGCGCGCAACCGGCAAGCCCGGTGTGGTGCTGGTGACTTCGGGCCCCGGAGCGACCAATGCGGTGACGGGTCTGACCGATGCGCTGATGGACAGCATTCCGATTGTCGTGCTGACCGGACAGGTGCCGACCTTCATGATCGGCAATGATGCCTTTCAGGAGGCCGATACCGTCGGCATCACGCGGCCCTGCACCAAGCATAACTGGCTGGTCAAGGACACCGAGAAACTGTCCACCGTGCTGCATGAGGCGTTTCACGTCGCCATGACCGGCCGCCCCGGCCCGGTGCTGGTGGATATTCCCAAGGATGTACAATTCGCATCCGGCACCTATCACGCGCCGCAAAAGGGCGGCTCGCGCCGCTATCAGCCGCAGGTCAAGGGCGATCTGGACGCGATCACCGCATTGGTGGCCGCGCTGGAGACGGCAAAGCGCCCCATCTTCTATACCGGCGGCGGCGTCATCAACTCGGGCCCTGCCGCCAGCCAGCTTCTGCGCGAGTTGGTCGAGGCGACAGGCTTTCCCATCACCTCGACCCTGATGGGTCTGGGCGCCTACCCCGCATCGGGCAAGCATTGGCTGGGCATGCTGGGGATGCACGGGCTTTATGAGGCGAACATGGCCATGCATGGCTGCGATCTGATGATCAACATCGGCGCGCGCTTCGACGACCGGATCACGGGGCGCGTGGATGCGTTCAGCCCCAATTCCAAGAAGGCGCATATCGACATTGATCCGTCGTCCATCAACAAGGTGATACGCGTCGATATCCCCATCGTGGGCGATGTGGCCCATGTGCTGGAGGATATGCTCAAGATCTGGAAGGCGCGCGGGCGCAAGACCAACAAGGAAGGTCTGGCCAAGTGGTGGACCCAGATCAATGAATGGCGCAAGGTTGATTGCCTGAAGTTCGAGCAGAAGGGCAAGGTCATCAAGCCGCAATATGCGCTGAAACGTCTGGAAGAGCTGACCAAGACCTATGACCGCTATATCTGCACCGAAGTGGGCCAGCATCAGATGTGGGCGGCGCAATACCTGAATTTCGAGGGGCCGAACCGCTGGATGACATCGGGCGGTCTGGGCACGATGGGCTATGGCTTCCCGGCCTCGATCGGTGTGCAGATGGCGCATCCCGATGCGCTGGTGATCAACGTGGCAGGCGAAGCGTCGTGGCTGATGAACATGCAGGAAATGGGCACGGCGATGCAGTTCAACCTGCCCGTCAAGCAGTTCATCCTGAACAACGAACGCCTTGGCATGGTGCGCCAGTGGCAGGAATTGCTGCATGGCCAGCGCTATTCGCATAGCTGGTCGGAATCCCTGCCCGATTTCGTGAAACTGGCCGAGGCTTTCGGGGCCAAGGGCATTCTGTGCACCGATGCCGATGATCTGGACGATGCGATCATGGAGATGATCAATTACGACGGGCCGGTGATCTTTGACTGTCTGGTGGAAAAGCACGAGAACTGCTTCCCCATGATCCCCTCGGGCAAGGCTCACAACGAAATGCTGCTGGGCGATGCATCGACCAAGGATGTGATCGGCGCGAAAGGGGCGGTGATGGTCTGACCCTGCCCCGCAGGACCGACCCCACCGACCCGGACATCATCAAAGGACCAAGACCATGTCTGCACTACAGATCAAGAAGGGCGCGACCAGCCATTCGGCCTATAACCTGCGGTCAACATTCTCGGATGTCGAGGAGCGTCACACGCTGGCGGTGATCGTCGATAACGAGGCGGGCGTTCTGGCCCGCGTGATCGGCCTGTTCTCGGGGCGCGGTTACAATATCGAAAGCCTGACCGTGGCCGAGATCGACCATACCGGGCATCTGAGCCGGATCACCATCGTGACCACCGGCACGCCGCAGGTGATCGAGCAGATCAAGGCGCAGCTGGGCCGCATCGTGCCCGTGCATGAGGTGCATGACCTGACGGTCGAGGGCGCGGCGGTCGAGCGTGAACTGGCGCTGTTCAAGGTGGCGGGCACCGGTGACAAGCGGGTCGAGGCGCTGCGTCTGGCCGATATCTTCCGCGCCAATGTGGTGGACAGCACGCTGACCAGTTTCGTGTTCGAGATCACCGGCGCGCCGGAAAAGATCGACGCGTTTGCGGAACTGATGCGCCCCCTTGGATTGCAGGAAGTGGCGCGGACCGGCGTGGCGGCATTGTCGCGCGGGACTGTCTGAAACTTTATCCTAAACTTCAGGAAGGCGCGACAACCTTTTGGTGTCGCGCCTTTTTTTCATGCCTCGACTGTCACCAACCTATAAAGGTGCCATGTGGCATGGCCCAGCAGCGGCAGCACCAGAAACAGGCCCAGAAAGGCCGGAATCAGGGCGGCGAAGGTCAGCATGGCGATCAGTGCGGCCCATGCCAGCATCGGCACCGGATTGGCGGTGACGATCTGGAAACTGGTGATCATCGCGGTGACGAAATCCACCTCACGCTCCAGCAGCAGAGGAAGGGCGATCACCGTGATCATATAGAGCAACAGCGCAAAGATGCCGCCGACCACCGTGCCGACCGCCAGCATCGCAAGGCCGTTGGGTGTCAGGAACACCCCGAAAGAGCTTGATATATTGGTCATCGTGGACAGGCCCATGAACAGGGCAAAGATCATGTGGGCCAGAAAGAACCAGAACAGAAAGACCATGATGATGATCGCGCAGATCGAGGGAAGTTGTCGCCGTGATTGGCGCAAGACCACGCTGAGGATTTCCGACATCACCAGCGTGCGTCCCTGCTCCAGCCTGCGGCTGACATCGTAAAGCCCCACGGCGGCAAAGGGGCCGACCAGCGGAAAACCGACTGCTGCAAAGACCAGCCAATAGGTCTTGCCCGTGACCCATGTAATCCATGCCAGCACAAGCCCCAGCGCGACATAGACCGAGGCGAAGAAAAGCCCGTAGAGCGGCGCGCGGCGCATGTCGGCCCAGCCGCGCCGCAACGCCTCGGACAACATCGCAAGGCTGACCGATCCGATTTCGGGCAGCCCTTCCTTGGGTGTATCCGGCATGGTCCCTCCCCGTCACATTCCGGTTCTCGCGGATGAGACGCGCAAACGCGGGGAAAAGCAAGCCTCAGGACAGCTGCGGCGGGCGCGTGTTCGGCCAGTCGGTGGCGCGGTGCCAGGCCTGTGCCAGTTGCAACAGACCCGCATCATCGCCATGCCGCCCGAACAGCTGCATCCCCATCGGCAGGCCCGCCCCCGGCGTGCCTTGCGCGCCGAAACCTGCGGGCACGCAGACAGCAGGAAGGCCGATCAGGCTGACGGGAATCACCACCTCCATCCAGCGGTGATAGGTGTCCATCTGCTGGCCTGCGATTTCTTTCGGCCAGTCCAGATCGACGGCAAAGGGCCACAGCTGCGCCGAGGGCAGCACCAGCGCATCATAGGTCTCGAACAGTTCGGCCGCGCGCGCATACCAGCGCGACCGGATCACGCTGGCGCGCTGGATCTGCATCGGCGTCAGGGCAAGGCCGGTTTCGATCTCCCAGATCGCTTCGGGTTTCAGGAGTTTGCGCTTGGCTGGGTCGGAATAAAGCGGATCCAGCCGCCCGGCATTGGCGAAGGCGCGCAGGGTAAGCCAGCTGTCCCAGATCTCGGCCGCGCTGAAGGGGGCATCGACAGCCTCGACGGTGCAACCAAGATCGGCAAAGCCCTGCACGGCGCTGCCCACCAGATCCAGGACGCCCTCCTCCATCGCATAGGCCCCGCCCCAATCGGCAAGATATCCGATGCGGCGGCCTTTCACATCCGCGTCGATCCCGTCCAGATACCCGGCTTTCGGCAGGCCGAAGGGCACGCGGGGGTCGGGTCCGGCCTGCACCTCCAACAGCGCGGCCATGTCGCGCGGGCTGCGCGCCATCGGCCCAAGGGTGGCCAAGGGGTGCAGGAAGGTATCGCCCACCGGATCGGCGGGGATACGGCCCCAGCTGGGGCGCATGCCATAGACATTGCACCAGCCCGCAGGGTTGCGCAGTGAACCCATCATGTCCGACCCGTCCGTGACCGACAGCATCCGCGCCGCCAGCGCCGCCGCCGCCCCACCGGACGATCCGCCCACGGTGCGGGTCGAGTCATAGGGGTTCAGTGTCGCGCCATGCACGGGGTTGAAGGTATGGCTGCCCAGCCCGAATTCGGGGGTGTTCGTCTTGCCGATGAACAGCCCCCCCGCCGCACGCATCCGCGCGACCATGCCGCAATCGGCCTTGGGCACGAAATCGGCAAAGGCAGGCGAGCCCATCGAGGTGGGAATGCCCGCCACATCGGCCAGATCCTTGACCGCCAAGGGGATGCCGTGCAGCCAGCCCTTGCGGGGCGCGTTGTCGGCGGCCTTCGCCTCGGCCATCAGCGTATCGGGGTCACGCAGACTGACCACGGCGTTGATGTCGGGATTCACCCGGTCGATCTGGTCCAGCGTGGCCTGCATCAGCTCGGCCGCGCTGATCTGGCGCGTCTCCAGCATCGACGACAGCTCCAGCGCGTCGCGGTTCATCAGATCGTCCATAGGTCATCCCTCCCTGCCCCGGTGTCGGGGGCAGTTTCGTCAGATAACCGTCCGGGGATCAAGCGGAATTCAGTCGGCGGCCTGCGCTTCGGCGCGGGATTTGCCGGACACGTCCATGGCCAGCGTCGCGGCCATCAGCCCGTCCAGATCGCCGTCCAGCACGCCTTGGGTATCGGATGTTTCAAACCCGGTGCGCAGGTCCTTGACCATCTGATAGGGTTGCAGGACGTAAGACCGGATCTGGTTGCCCCAGCCCGCCTCGCCCTTGGCGGCATGCGCCTCGTTGATGGCGGCATTGCGCTTGTCCAGTTCCAGTTGATAAAGCCGCGATTTCAGCGCCTTCATGGCGATGTCGCGGTTCTGGTGCTGCGACTTTTCCGAACTGGTCACAACGATGCCTGTCGGCAGGTGCGTGATCCGCACCGCCGAGTCGGTGGTGTTCACGTGCTGCCCGCCCGCACCGGAGGACCGGTAGGTGTCGATGCGGATGTCGTTCGGGGCCACTTCGATTTCGATATTGTCATCCACCACGGGATAGACCCAGACCGAGGAGAAGGACGTGTGCCGCCTTGCGGCGCTGTCATAGGGGCTGATGCGGACAAGGCGATGCACGCCCGATTCCGATTTCATCCAGCCATAGGCATTGTGGCCCGAGATCTTGTAGACGACCGATTTGATCCCTGCCTCTTCGCCGGGGCTTTGGGCCTGCATCTCGACCTTGTAGCCCTTGCGCTCGGCCCAGCGGACATACATGCGCGCAAGGATGCTGGCCCAGTCGCAGCTTTCCGTGCCGCCCGCGCCTGCGTTGATTTCAAGGAACGCATCATTGCCATCCGCCTCGCCGTCCAGCAGGGCTTCCAGTTCCTTTTCGGCGGCCTTGACCTTGAGCGCCTTCAGCGCGGCTTCGGCCTCCTTGACGACTTCGGCATCGTCTTCCATCTCGCCCAGTTCGATCAGGTCGATATTGTCCTGCAATTCCTGCGCGATGCCCGTCACGGTGCCGATGGCATCGACAAGGTTCTGGCGGTCCCGCATCAGGGCCTGCGCCTTTTCGGGATCGTTCCAGAGCGTCGGGTCCTCGACACGGGCGTTGAATTCCTCAAGCCGGTGGGGGGCCATCTCCCAGTCCATGCGCTGGCGCAGCAACTCCAGCGATTTCTGGATCTCGGCAATCGTGTTCTGAACCTCGGCGCGCATGGGTCTTCCTGCTGGATGGATCAAGGATGGGATCGGATGATCGCCCCGCGTGATAGACCAGCAAGGGCTGCGGGGCAAGCGGGCGGGCTATCGTCAGTAAAGCCTGCCCTAATAAAGCCCGCCTGACGAGACGGTGCCGAAATCGGCCTTGGGTCCGACCGTGGCGGTGCTGCCGGTCGAGGTTGTCACCTCGCGGCCCAGACGCGCGCCCGCTTCCTGCACCAAGGGCAGGTTCGATCCCATGGCAAAGCCACCGTCATACATCACGCCAAAGATCGGCTCTTCGCCGTCGCGGAAATATTCGGCCACCACATAATCGCCGGTGGCGTCATCCGACAGCCGCGCGCCTGTGAAACGGTCGATCTTGATGAAGCGCCCGCCCGGCGGAATGGCGAAGGGTCCGCCGCCATATTTCGCCGTGGCCTTCTTCATGAACTCCTGAAACACAGGGCCGCACATGCCGCCGCCCGAGGCGCCGCGGCCCAGAGGGCGGGGCTGGTCATAGCCGATATAGCAGCCCGCCACGATATTGCTGGTGAAGCCGACGAACCAGACATCCTTGGAATCATTGGTCGTGCCGGTCTTGCCCGCCACGGGCACGTCCAGCCCGACGGTGCGCGCGGCCGTGCCGCGTTCGACCACACCGGTCATCATCGAGGTCAGCTGATAGGCGGTGATCGCGTTCATCACCCGTTCGCGATTGCTGTCGATCCGGGGCGCCTCGCCGGGGGCCAGACCGGGCACAAGGCAATCGACGCAGTTGCGCTGATCATGGCGATAGATGGTGCGGCCATAGCGGTCCTGCACGCGGTCCACCAATGTGGGCTGCACACGCTCTCCGCCATTGGCGAACATCGCATAGGCGGCGACCATCTGGAACAGCGTGGTTTCCTCGGACCCCAGCGAGTTGGCAAGGAAGCGGCCCATATTGTCATAGACGCCGAATTTCTCGGCATATTCGGCCACGATATCCATGCCCACTTCCTGCGCCAGACGGATGGTCATCAGGTTGCGGGACATCTCGATGCCGGTGCGCAGCGGGGTTGGCCCGTAGAACTGGTTCGAGGAGTTGCGCGGCCGCCACAGACCCTGCGGCGTGTTGATCTCGATGGGCGCGTCCACCACGATCGTGGCGGGGCTATAGCCGCTGTCCAATGCAGCGGCATAGACGAAAGGCTTGAAACTGGAACCGGGCTGACGGCGCGCCTGCGTGGCGCGGTTGAAGACCGAATCCTGATAGCTGAACCCGCCCTGCATGGCGATGACACGGCCGGTATTGACGTCCATGGCCATGAAACCGCCCTGCACCTCGGGCACCTGACGCAGGCTCCAGCGGACAAACCTGTCGCTGCCATCTTCGGTGATGGCGCGCACAAGAACGACATCACCCTTTTCGACCAGATCGCCGGGCACCTGCGCGCGGCGGCCCAGAGTGCCGTTCTCCAGCCGCTTGCGCGCCCACGTGACATCCGTGGCCGAGATCACGTGATCCTCGCCATCCTGCCCTTCGATGCCCAGACGCGCCTCGCTCCCGGCAACCTCCAGCACGACGGCGGGGAACCACTGGCCGTTCAGGTCGATGTCGCGCGGCACCTCGGCCCGCGCCAGCGCCTCGCGCCAGTCCGACAGCTCTTCCGCTGTCAGCTTGCGCCCTGTACCGCGCCAGATCCCCCCCTCGCGGTCGTAATCCTCCAGCGCCCGGCGCATCGCCTTGGCCGCCTCCACCTGCATTTCGGGGTCGATGGTGGCGCGCACGGTCATGCCGCCCGAGAAGAACTCTTCCTCGCCGAAATCCAGTGACAACTGGCGGCGAATCTCGTCGGTGAAATAGTCGCGCGGCGGCAGGGCCGAGCGGAAGGTTTCGAAATCGCCCGCCTGCACCGAGCGCAGCGGCATCGCGACCTCGGCCTCGTATTCCGCATCGGTCAGATAGCCGTTCTCGTTCATTTCGCGCAGCACGAAGTTGCGCCGCGCCAGCAAGCGATCCGCCCGACGGACGGGATGATAATCCGAGGGAGCTTTGGGCAGCGAGGCGAGGAACGCCGCCTCATGCGGGGCCAGATCGCGCAGGGGCTTGTTGAAATAGGTCAGCGCCGCTGCCGTCACGCCATAGGAGTTCTGGCCAAGGAAAATCTCGTTCAGGTAAAGCTCAAGGATGCGGTCCTTGCTGAGCGTTTCCTCAAGCCGGGTGGCCAGGATGATCTCCTTGATCTTGCGTTCCGCCGCGCGTTCGCCGCCCAGAAGAAAGTTCTTCATCACCTGCTGGGTGATCGTGGACGCGCCGCGCACGTCCTGCCCGCGCGAGGCAATCGCGTCATAGGCCGCCGCCGCGATGCCGCGCGCGTCATAGCCTTTGTGGTTGTAGAAATTCTTGTCCTCGGCCGAAATGAACGCCTGTTTCACCAGATCGGGGATTTCGGCCGCCGGGGTGAACAGGCGCCGTTCCTTGGCGAATTCGTCGATGATCCGGCCTTCGGCCGAATAGATCCGGCTGATCGTGGGCGGCGTGTATTGCGCCAGCGACTCGTGGCTGGGCAGGTCACGGCCATAGATGTAGAAGACCGCGCCGATGCTGATCGCCACGGCGAACACACCGAGCGTCACAAAGGTGAAAAACCCGCCTAGGGTCGAGAGAATGAATCTGATCACGCGGCGCCTCTGAACATGTCGCCCGACTCTATACGCTGCGCGGGCGGCAGGGTCAAAACAAGAACCCGCGACCGCCGGCGGGGTTTTGCCCGGTCCGGCTCGCCGCTACTGGCGCACCAGATCCGAGAGCACCGCATCTTCGGCCACCCAGAGGGACAGGCCCTCGCGGATCGCCTCGGCCATGCGCAGACGCCAGTCCGGGTCACGCAGATTCGCGAGATCGCGTTTGCTGGACAGAAACCCCACTTCCAGCAGGACCGACGGAATATCCGGCGCGCGCAGCACCGAAAAGGCCGCGCGCCGGATGGGGCGGCTGTTGATCGGCAGGTCCGCCGCGCCAATCTCCGCCACCAGTGCCTGCGCCAGACGTTCGGCCCGCGGCTTGGTTTCCTGCCGGGCCAGATCCATCAGGATACCGGCCACCTGATCATCCTGCCCGGTCAGGTCGATGCCCGCCAGCAGATCGTCGCGGTCATGCCGTTCCGCCAGAGAGGCCGAGGCCGCGTCCGAGGCGCTGTCGGACAGAAGATACATGGTCGCGCCATGGGCCTGCCCTTCGGACAGGGCATCGGCATGCAGCGATATGAAGATCTGCCCCCCCGCCGCATGGGCCAGATCCACACGCCGGTCCAGCGAGACGAAACTGTCATCGGTCCGCGTCAGCACTACCTTGAAGTTGCCATCCCGCAGCAGCACCTCCTGCAATTCGCGGGCGAAGGTCAGCATCAGGTCCTTTTCGGACAGCCCGTCACGTTCGGCCCCCGGATCAATGCCGCCATGACCGGGGTCCAGCACCACAACAAGCGGCCCCTCGCCCACGCGGGCCGGGGGTGTGTCCGGCAGGACCTCGGGCGGGGGCAGATCGAAGGACGGGTCGCGCGGTGCTCCGGCGCGGGCGGCGAATTCCTCGGGTGAGGCTGCGCGCAACACCACATGGAGCCGCGCGGTGCCGGTGGTCGGGTCGAGTGCCATGCCCGCCTGATCCAGCACCATGGGCCGTGCCAGATCCAGCACCATACGTGACCAGCCCGGCCGCACCGCGCCAAAGCGCAGGCCACTGATGGCCTCGGCCCGCCCCAAAGCCTCCGGAGTCAGGCCCTGCCAGTCCACCTCGCGGAAATCGAGAACCAGACGGCGGGGCACATCGCCTCCGGCGTCCAACGTATAGGCGCGGTAGGGCACGCCCTGCGAGAGCGCGAGATCCAGCGTCAAGCCGCCCTCTCCCTGCCGCAACCCGCTTTGGGCGGCATCGACCCGCGCCACGGCGCTGAAATCGGCGGATTGGCCCTGTGCCGCAGCGGCAAGCCCGACCCCCCATAGCAGCGCAACCGCTGCAACCAGCCTTACTAGTCTGCTCATGCGCCTCGTTCCGGCTGTTTAGGGGCAGGATATATCACCCGACACGGCGATGCACCCGGCGAAATGCGCGCGGGCTCTCAGCCGCGCGCCGCCATGAACTTCTGCAACCGGGCCAGCCCCTCAACAATATCGGCCGTGGCGCGAGCATAGGAGAACCGCAGCGTGCCTCCCCCGCGCGCGGGGTCGAAATCCAGACCGGGCGTCACGGCCACTCCAGCCGTTTCAAGGATTTCGGCGGCAAAGGCACGGCTGTCATCGGTCAGATGACTGACATCGGCATAGACGTAGAAGGCCCCGTCTGGCGGCGCGATGCGATCAAAGCCCGCCTTTGGCAGACCTTCCAGCATCAGGCGGCGATTCTCGCGATAAACTGCCATATTCGCCTGCAATTCATCGGTGCATTCCATCGCGGCCAAGGCGGCGATCTGGCTGGCATGGGGCGGGCAGATGAACATGTTCTGCGCGATCCGCTCGATGATGCGCACATGATCGGGCGGCACCACCATCCAGCCCACGCGCCAGCCCGTCATGCTGAAATACTTGGAAAACGAGTTGATCACATAGACATCGTCGCTGACCTCCAGCGCGGTCACGGCCTTCGCCTCGTATTCGATGCCGTGATAGATCTCGTCGCTGATGAAGGCGGCCCCTGCCCCTTGGGCGGCGTGGATCAGCGCGGACAGGGCGGGTTTGTCCAGCATGGTGCCGGTGGGATTGGCGGGGGATGCAACCATCAGCCCGGCCAGGTCCATGCCCGCGAAATCCGCCGCAACCGGCTGAAAGCGGTTGGCGGCGGAGGTGGGCAGATCGACGGGTTGCATGCCCAAAGCGCGCAGAATCTGGCGATAGCTGGGATAGCCAGGCGCGCCGATGCCGACCTTGTCGCCGCTGTCGAACAGGGCCGTGAAGGCGAGGATGAAGGCGCCGGACGATCCGGATGTGACCACAACCCGCGCGGGGTCCAGATCGACGCCATACCATTCCCCGTAAAGCTGCGCGATGCGGGCGCGCAGCGCGGGAAGCCCCAGTGCCACGGTATATCCCAGCGCATCGCTGTCCATCGTGCGGGCCAATGCGTCGCGTGCGCCCTGCGGTGCGGGCGTGCCGGGCTGGCCCACCTCCATATGGATGATGTGGCGGCCTGCGGCCTCGGCGGCGCGAGCCGCTTCCATCACATCCATCACAATGAAGGGATCGACCGCCCCGCGCCTTGAGTTTCGCATGTCTTCTTCCCTATGCTCGTGTCGAGGCGCAATTCACAGGGAAACGACGGGCAGGTCAATGCAGAGGCTGGGACATCTTTTCATGGCGGCGCTGCTGTGGCTGGCCATGACCCTGCAGGCCGGGGCTGCAACCCTGATCCGCGATGCCGATATCGAACATGCCCTGTCCGAACTGGCGCGCCCCATCCTCCAGACGGCGGGGCTGTCGCCCAATTCCGTGAAAGTCCTGATCATTCAGGACGATACGATGAACGCCTTCGTTCTGGACAATAACCATATCTTCATCCATTCGGGCCTGCTCTTGCGGATGAAGACCGCCGCGATGCTGCAATCGGTCATCGCGCATGAGGCGGCGCATATCGCCAATGGCCATATGGCCCGGCGCAGCCAGAACATGGCCCGCGCCAATACGATCTCGGGTCTGGGCGTGGCGCTGGCCGCGGCGGCGGCGGCGGCATCAGGGCGTGGCGATGCGGCGGCGGGGCTGGGGCTGGGCATCGGCGGATCGGCACGGCGCGTGTTCATGTCCCATACACGGGCCGAGGAATCCGCCGCCGATAGCGACGGTCTGCGCTATATGGAACGGGCGGGCGTGGACACGCGCGGCTTCTCCGATGTGCTGAACCTGTTTCGCGGGCAGGAAGTGCTGTCAGAGGGACGACAGGACCCCTATGCGCGCACCCATCCCCTGTCGCGCGACCGTCTGCGCGCGGTCGAAGCCTATATCCAGGCCCGCCGGGGCGAGGTGACGCCCGACCCTGCCGCGCAATACTGGTTCGCCCGGATCAACGGCAAGCTGTCGGCCTTTCTGCGCGCGCCGCGCTGGACGCTGGACCGGCTGGATCAAAGCGGCACGGCCGATATCGCCCTGATGCGCGAGGCGGTGGCATGGCACCGCACCCCTGACCCGTCACGGGCCATCGCCGCTGTGGATCGTCTGGTCGCGATGCGGCCCAAGGACCCTTTCGTGCATGACCTGCGCGGGCAGATCCTGCTGGAAAGCCGCCAGTTCGGTGCTGCGGTCAATGCCTACAAGCAGGCGGCGGCCCTGGCACCACAGAACGCCCTGATCCTTGCAGGTCATGGTCGTGCGCTGCTGGCCGCCGATCAACCGAAGGCGGCGTTGCAGGCGCTGACCACCGCGCGGGACCGCGATTTCCGCAACGCGATGATGCTGCGCGATCTGGCCGTGGCCTATGCCAGGACCGGGCAGGATGGCATGGCGTCACTGGTCACGGCGGAACGTTTCGCCCTGATGGGGCGCCTGCCCGATGCGCTGATCCATGCCAACCGCGCCCTGGGCCTTTTGCCGCGCGGATCGGCCCCTTTCAATCGTGCGCAGGATGTGGTCTTTGCCGCCGAAGCCGCCGCAAAACAACGGAGATGAGATTGATGACCCACCCCTTCCGCGCCGTGACGTTGGGCGCTGCCCTGTCCCTGATGGCGCTGACCGCCCCGGCGCAGGCTTTCGACATCACCAGCATGACCGAGGACGAGCGCGCCGCCCTGCGCGAGGAGATCCGCTCGTATCTGCTGGACAACCCCGAAGTCATCATGGAGGCCGTCAGCGTGCTGGAGCAGCGGCAGGCCGAAGCACAGGCGCAGGGCGATGTCGATCTGGTGCGGGTCAATGCCGAGGCGATTTTCGAGGATGATCATTCCTGGGTCGGTGGCAACCCCGAGGGCGATATCACGCTGGTCGAGTTCACCGACTACCGTTGCAGCTTCTGCCGCCGCGCCCATCCCGAGGTGGAACAATTGCTGGAGGCGGATGGCAATATCCGCTTCATCCTCAAGGAATTCCCCATTCTGGGCGAGGAATCCGTCCTGTCCTCGCGGTTTGCCATCGCGGTCAAGCAGATCGCGGGCGATGAGGCCTACAAGGCGGCGCATGATGCGCTGATCAGCTATCGTGGAAACATCACCCCCGAGGCGCTGGAGCGGATCGCGGGCGATCTGGACCTGGATGCCGCCGCCATCATGGCGCAGATGACCAGTGAAGAGGTCACGCAGGTGATCGCGGCCAATCACGCGCTGGCGGGGCGGTTGCAGATCAGCGGAACACCCACCTTCATTCTGGGCGATCAGATGCTGCGCGGCTACATGCCGCTGGCCGACATGCAGGCTTTGGTGGCGCAGACCCGTCAGGAATGAACCGGCGTATTCTGACGGCAGTCGCCTGCGGGCTGGTGCTGGGCGGCCATGGCGCGCAGGCAGACCCGCTGTTCGATGCGGACAGCCGCGCGGCCCTGGGGGCGGAAATCCGGGCGCTGCTCTTGGCCGAACCCGAAATCGTGGAGCGCGCCCTGACCCCGCCTTCGGCCTTTCAGGAGGCGGTCTCGGCCGATATGGACCGGCTGACGCAACTGGCCCCGCGCCTGTTCGATCCGGGCCGCGACGGGTTCGGCGCGGCGGATGCTGCCCTGAAGATCGCGTTCTTCACCCGCGACGACTGCACCGATTGCGCGCAGGCCGAAGCGGACCTGCGGGCGCTGGTGGCCACTTATGACCTGCGCGTCTCGGTGTTTTCCTTGTCAGAGACAGAGGCGCGCGATCTGGCTGCGGCACTGGAGTTGACGGAAAGCCCGGCCTATGTCCTGCCCGACATGATGTTGCAGGGGCACATCCCGCCCGTGGTGCTGGAACGCTATCTGGCGCGCTAGGCTTATTCGGCGGCTTCCGTCGCCGAGGCTACCTTCTTCTCGGCCTCGATGGCTTCGGCGCGGGCCTCGACCTGTTCGACGATATGCTCGATCATCTGGTCATTGCCCAGCTTGTGGCTTTGCTTGCCCGCCAGATAGACCATGCCCGACCCGGCCCCGCCGCCGGTGAAACCGACATCGGTCATCAGCGCCTCGCCCGGACCGTTCACCACGCACCCGATGATGCTCAGGCTCATGGGCGTCTTGATATGCTCCAGCCGCTTTTCCAGCACCTCGACCGTCTTGATCACGTCAAAGCCCTGCCGCGCGCAGGAGGGGCAGGAGATGATGTTGACGCCGCGATGGCGCAGGCCCAGCGATTTCAGGATCTCGAACCCGACCTTGACCTCCTGCACCGGATCGGCGGACAGGGACACGCGGATCGTGTCGCCAATGCCCATCCACAACAGGTTGCCCAGACCGATGGCCGATTTGATCGTGCCGGACACGAATCCCCCCGCCTCGGTGATGCCCAGATGGATGGGCGCATCCGTCGCCTCGGCCAGTTGCTGATAGGCGGCGGCGGCCATGAAGACGTCGGACGCCTTCACGCTGATCTTGAATTCGTGAAAATCGTTGTCCTGCAGGATCTTGATGTGATCCATGCCGGATTCCACCATCGCATCGGGGCAAGGCTCGCCGTATTTGTCCAGCAGATGCTTTTCCAGCGAGCCTGCATTCACGCCGATGCGGATCGAACAGTTGTTGTCGCGCGCGGCCTTGATCACCTCGCGCACGCGCGCGGCATCGCCGATATTGCCGGGGTTGATGCGCAGGCAGGCGGCCCCGGCCTCGGCCGCTTCGATCCCGCGTTTGTAATGGAAATGGATGTCGGCCACGATGGGCACATCGACCTCGCGCACGATCTGGCGCAGGGCGCGCGAGCTGTCCTGATCCGGCACGGAGACGCGGACGATATCCGCGCCCGCCTCGGCCGCCGCGTTGATCTGAGCCACGGTCGCCGCCACATCGGTGGTCAGCGTGTTGGTCATCGTCTGCACCGAGATCGGCGCATCGCCCCCGACAGCCACGCGGCCCACATGGATCATGCGGCTTTTGCGGCGATAGATGTTGCGCCAGGGGCGGATGTGATTGAGCGACATGCGGGTTTCCTGCTGGGGTCATCTGGGCGCGATCTGTGGGGCGAGCATATCGCGCGCCGGACCGGGCTGCAATCGCCGCAGGATCAGTCTGTCGTGACCGGAACGGATTGCACTTCGGCCACGGTGCGGGCCAGATCCACATCGGTTTCCAGATCCGCCACCTGATAGGTGGCCGTCACATTGTCGACCGACAGGGCGACATTGGACGTGACGGTGCCGCGCGGGCCGACAGGCCCGTAATGCTGGCCATTCACCGTGAAATAGATGGACCCGGATTCGCCGACGCGCAAAAGGGCGGGCTCTTCCGTCATCGGGACGGCATAGCGGTCGCCCGCTTCCATGATCCCTTCGAAAATCACCGATCCGTCGGCGGCATTCACCCGCACCCATGCCGAACGCACGGCGACCATCTCGACCCCCGGCGCGGGGTCTGCGACGACCTGCGGCATCTGCGGGCCGAACTGCACCGCCTCGTTGAGGGCGGTTTCGATCCCGGCGGACAGATCCTCGGCCGAGGTGCGATCGGCGAAGGCACCGACGGTGGACGGATCAAGGGTCGAGATCGGCGCATCCCGCGCGACCAGCACCGGCACATCCAGCGCCTGCGGGCGATACATCCGCGTCAGCGCATCATTCGTGGGCGGCGTCACACCCGAAGCCGCCAGCGCCGTGCCCGCATCCCCTGCCCCCGCCGCAGGACGGGCCTGCAGGGGATCAAGATCGGACAGCACGCTGGGTGTGTTTTCGACCGGGGCAAAGGTCACGCGCTGCACCTCGTTCAGGACGGCCCAGCCGCCATAGCCGATGGTGCCGATCAGGGCCAGCAGCACCAGGGTCGATCCGATGGCGCGCGGTTCGATCTGGCTGAAAAAGGCATCCTTGGCCGGGGCAAAGGGCGTGGTCGGCGCCGCAAAGGGATCGCGCGCGCTGTTGACCTGACGCGGCAGGGGCGCGCGCTTGGCCGAGGAGGCCGAGGGCGACATGCCATGCGCGGTCGAAAACCCGCTTTCGGCGCAGAACGCCTCAAAGGCCTTGTCGGGGTCCATATTCAGGTAGCGCGCGTAAGAGCGCACGTAGCCCGCGATGAATCCGGGCGTATCGAAGGCAGAGGGATCGCAATTCTCGATCGCGGCGATATAGGCGGCACGGATGCGAAGTTCGCGTTGCACGTCCAGAAGGGATTTCCCCATCGTCGCGCGTTCGCCCCGCATCAGGTCACCCAGACGCAGGTCGTAGTCATCGAACCCTTTAGGTTCGACCGCCTTCTCTTCCACCTTTCGGGAGAACCTGCGCCCGATCATACCTGCTGCCCCGTCAGTTTGAGGTTTCAGACTCGCACCATCCCCGATTCGAGTCTCACTCTTTCTTGAACCAACGGTAACACAGCACAAGCAGATTTACACTCGAAGGATAGTCACGCCGACAATTCGGCGCGATTCAGCGCACAATGCGACCAAAGTTCATCCATGGCCTTGACCAGACGGTCCATTTCGTCCGGCCCATGCACCGGCGAGGGCGTGAAACGCAGCCGTTCGGTGCCGCGCGGCACGGTCGGAAAATTTATCGGCTGAACATAGATCCCATAGCGGTCCAGCAGCATGTCCGACAGTTTCTTGGTATGGACGGGATCGCCCACGATCACGGGCACGATATGGCTGCCGTGGTCGATGATCGGCAGGCCCAGACCCTTGAGCCGGGTCTTGAGGATCTTCGCCTGCGTCTGGTGCTTTTCGCGCAGGGCGTGGTCGCGTTTCAGATGCGCGACCGATGCCGCCGCCCCCGCCGCAATTGCCGGCGGCAGCGAGGTGGTGAAGATGAAGCCCGGCGCATAAGATCTGATCGCGTCGCACATTTTCGCACTGGCCGCGATATAGCCACCCATCACGCCATAGGCCTTGGCCAGCGTCCCGTTGATGATGTCCAGACGGTGCATCAGACGGTCGCGCTCCGCCACACCGGCCCCGCGTGCGCCATACATGCCCACGGCATGCACCTCGTCGATATAGGTCAGCGCGCCGAATTCATCGGCCAGATCGCAGATCGCCTCGATCGGGCCGAAATCGCCATCCATCGAGTAGACGGATTCGAATGCGATCAGCTTGGGGGCTTTGGGATCGTCAGCCGCCAGCAATTCGCGCAGATGCGCCACGTCATTGTGGCGGAAGATGCGCTTGTGCCCGCCGTTGCGGCGCACGCCTTCGATCATCGAGGCGTGATTGAGCGCATCGGAATAGATGATGAGACCCGGAAACAGCTTGGGCAGCGTGCTGAGCGTGGCGTCATTCGCGATATAGGCCGAGGTGAACAGCAGCGCTGCTTCCTTGCCATGCAGGTCAGCCAGCTCTTTCTCAAGACGCTTGTGCCAGACCGTCGTGCCCGAGATGTTGCGCGTGCCGCCGGACCCTGCGCCCGTGGCATCCAGCGCCTCATGCATGGCGGCCAGGACGGCCGGATGCTGGCCCATGCCCAGATAATCGTTGCCGCACCAGACGGTGATGGGGGCTTGCGACCCATCGGGCTTGCGCCAGATCGCATGCGGAAAATGGCCGCGCTGACGCTCGATGTCGATGAAGGTGCGGTAGCGGCCTTCCTTGTGCAGGTTGTTGATCGCCTGATCCAGCTGGGCTGAGTAGTCCACTGGCATCCCCCTTCTTTTTCGTCAGTCTCCGCCGGGGCAGAGCGGCCCGCGGGCCCATATCGCCAATCTGGAATGGATATAGTTTCATCCATACCTCTGCAACAGGTTACAAATTGCCGCTGCTGTCGCACCTTGATCTGGGTCAATAAGATAGCCCTTGAAATCATCTTTCCAGAAGGTCTGGTCCCTGCCCGGCCCGCCTGCCCCCGGACCGCGGTCTGGACAGTGGGCGCAAGGGTGATACGGTCAGCGCAAAGCGCCTTGTTAGGCGCAAGATGACCGAAAGGAAGACCATGTCCCTCAATGATGTTCTGGCCCGTATCGACGCCGACCTGCCCGCCGCAACCGGGCGTTTGCTGGATCTGCTGCGCATTCCCTCGATCTCGACCGATCCGGCCTACAAGGCCGATTGCCAGACCGCGGCCGATTGGCTGGTGGCGGATCTGGCAACGATGGGAATCACCGCCAGCGCCCGGCCCACACCGGGGCATCCGATGGTGGTGGGTCACGTGGACGGGCCCGCCGGCAGCCCGCATGTTCTGTTCTATGGTCACTATGACGTGCAGCCGGTGGATCCGCTGTCGCTCTGGGCCTCGGACCCGTTCGACCCCAAGGTCGAGGACACGCCCAAGGGCAAGGTGATCCGCGGACGCGGCGCATCCGACGACAAGGGCCAGTTGATGACCTTTGTCGAGGCCTGCCGCGCGTGGAAAGCGGTCAACGGTGCGCTGCCCTGCCGCATCACCTTCCTGTTCGAGGGCGAGGAGGAATCGGGCTCGCCGTCGCTCATCCCTTTCCTTGAGGAGAACGCCGCAGAGTTGCGCGCCGATGTGGCGCTGATCTGCGATACGGGCCTGTTTCAGGACACCTCGCCCGCGATCATCACCATGCTGCGCGGCATGGCGCGCGAGGAATTCACGATCCACGCCGCCACGCGCGATCTGCATTCGGGCATGTATGGCGGCCCCGCGATCAACCCCATTCGCGTGCTGACACGCATCCTTGGCGGCCTGCATGACGATCAGGGCCGCGTGGTGGTGCCCGGTTTCTATGACGGCGTGCCCGAACTGCCCGACGCGATCCGCGCGCAATGGCAGAATCTGGCCTTTGACCATGGCACATTCCTTGGCGATGTCGGCTTGTCGCATCCCGCGGGCGAAGCCGACCGCACACCGCTTGAGATGATCTGGTCGCGGCCTACGGCCGAAATCAACGGCATCTGGGGCGGCTACACGGGCGAAGGTTTCAAGACCGTGCTTCCGGCCGAGGCCCATGCCAAGATCAGCTTCCGTCTTGTGGGCCAGCAGGACCCCGCCGCCATCAGCCGCAACTTCCGCGAATGGCTGAGCGCGCAACTGCCCGCCGATTGCACCGTGGAATGGAAAGACCTTGGAGGCGCCGCCGCCAGCCAGATGCAGATCGACCATCCGCTGTTCGAGAAAACCCGCCACGCCCTGACCGAGGAATGGGGCACGCCCGCCTCTTATGTCGGCTGCGGCGGATCGATCCCCATCGCGGGCTATTTCCAGTCGATTCTGGGCATGGAATCGATCCTTGCCGGCTTTGGCCGCGACGACGACCAGATCCATTCCCCCAACGAGAAATACGACATGGAATGTTTCCACAAAGGCATCCGCAGCTGGGCGCGTGTTCTGGATAAACTGACATGATATCAGGATTTTCCGAGGCGATCTTCATCCATGACGACCTCGATGTCGCCTATAGCATGGGTGGCGATGGTGCGCCCTTGGTGCTGCTGCACGGCTTTCCCCAGACGCGGGCCATGTGGGCGCATATCGCGCCCGCACTGGCCGAGGGGCGGCGTGTGATCTGCCCCGACCTGCGCGGCTATGGCGCCTCGGGCAAGCCCGCGCGGGTCGAGGATTACAGCTTCCGCGCCATGGGCGGCGACATTCTGGCGCTGATGGATCATCTGGGCCATGACCGCTTCGATCTGGTGGGCCACGACCGGGGCGCGCGCACGGCGCATCGGATCGCCTTGGACGCACCGGACCGGGTCAAGAGCCTGACGGTCATGGACATCATCCCGACCCACCTGCTTTTGTCGGAACTTTCATATCAGGTGGCAAAATCTTATTATCACTGGTTTTTTCTGGCACAACCTGAACCTTTCCCCGAAACCCTGATCGGGGCGGACCCGGATTTCTACTACCACTCCTGCCTGTTGGGCTGGGGCGGCGCCACGCTGGAGGATTTCGATCCGGCGCAGCTTGAGGCTTACAGGGCCGCATGGCGCGACCCCGACACGATCCGGGGTATGTGCAACGATTACCGCGCGGCCATCGCCCATGACGTGGCGCTGGACGAGGCCGACTTGCACCGCCGGGTGACCTGCCCGACGCTGGTGCTTTATGGCGCGGACGGGGCGATGGCGCGCGCCTATGACGTGCCTGCCACATGGGCCGACCGCTGCGCCGACCTGCGCGCCGCCACAGTGCCGGGCGGGCATTTCTTCCCCGACACGGCTCCGCAGGAAACGCTGGCCGCAATCCGCGCCTTTCTGGACCGGGGCTAAGGTCAGACCACGCCGACGAACCGCTCCGGCAGGATGAACTGCTGCGTGTAATCTGGCCTGTCAAAACAATAAAATCCGGTATCGCCGCGCGCGCGGAAGGTGCGGCGCATCTTGCGGCGGAAGGGGGACATGTCGAACCCCTCGACCATCTCGAGCCCGGCAAACGCCTCGAACACCGCGCGATCCTCGCCGCGCGCCTCGGCGAACCAGTGCCGCCCGATAGAGGTATCCTTCACATCGCCCCCCACCTCGGCGGTGGTGGCGTTACGGCGGTCCATCACCTCGGCATAGGCGGCAAAATCGCAGAATTTCAGATGCAGCAGATACAGGTCATCCGGCGCGTGCAGCTTGGGGTATTGGGTGAAATGCCCGCCCCGCGCGATCTTGGTGCCCGTGGAAATGATGCAGGGCTTGGAGTAATGCGGCGCGACACGCACATGGCGGCGCGGGCCGATGATGCGGTCGGTGATCGCGTCAGGTTCCAGATCGGTGCGGTGGATCACCTCAAGCCCCAGCGGGGTGATCACCTGCTTGTCCGCCGTTGCCGCCAGATACTCCAGCAGGCTTTTCCCCGTTTCGGGATCCACAACGACCAGTTCATCCACGTCGCCCACGATCACATGGCGGTAATAGCTTTTCAGCCCGGCCACCAGATTGTTCAGCAGCCGCCAGCGCTTCATATCGAAGTTCTTGTGAGGATCGCCCGGTATCCCGATGATATTGCACCCTTTTGCCAGTTCACTCACGACCTCGCCCCGACCGTGATTGATGACATAGCAATTCTCGCGCCCCAGAACCGTCCCGTAATGGCGCAACCATGCGTTCAGGAAGAACGCATCATCCCGCACCATGGTCACGGCTGCCGCTACCGTTTGCATCACTGACCCTCACCTGCACTTGCCTCGGCCCCTGTTTAGCCTGTTTGAAAAGCGGTGAGAATCGAAATTACCGACTGGCGTGGGCAGCGTCCTCTCCGGGATCACGAGAAGGATGTATACCGATGGCGAGATAGCGGACAATTTCGATCAAAGGGGCCGTTTTCCACGCCGCCGGACCAAGAACGACCCGACCCGGTTTCAGGTTCTGGACCTGCCTCGCAGCGCCACAAGTCTTGTGCGCAAGTTGCCTGAAAGGAAGGTCCGCCCCTGATGCTGCGGCGCAGGCTTTGGGCTGGAAACATGGCATCCGCGCGATGATCGCCATGCAGCGTATCTTTGCGGGCTTTGCTGTGGTGCGCGTCGCGCACGCCGGGGCGCTGTCGCCACCCAAGCGAGGCTGGCATGCCGCCTGCCGCGCATCAGGCGCTTGCCCTTTTCCATCTGCTTGCAAGCGACCGGCCTGTCATCTTGAGCCGTGACAGGCTTGGGCCCGATGATCTGGCTTTTCTGAAGGCAACGCGCGGCCTGCGCGTGGAAGCCGCCCTGCGCTATCCCTACGACTGTCGCCAGCGTCGCCACCCCTTGGCCAGCGCCAGAAGCCATGGCAGGGCGTGATAGAGAAGGTCGAAGATGTCGATGGGCCGACGCAGATCGCCCGTAGCCAGCATCTTCAGCTTTTCCCAGATATGCGGCTCGGGCACGAAGGGTGCCAGACCCAGTGTCAGACAAAGCATGACCACAATCGGCCAGCTGATCTTGTCCAGAAGGGCCATGGGAATGTCCTGATCAGGGAAGTAAGTGGCGCGGTTGACGGGGCTCGAACCCGCGACCCCCGGCGTGACAGGCCGGTACTCTAACCAACTGAGCTACAACCGCGCGACGCGCTTCAGAATCAAGGGACAGCGATGGCGCGGTTGACGGGGCTCGAACCCGCGACCCCCGGCGTGACAGGCCGGTACTCTAACCAACTGAGCTACAACCGCTCGCTATCCGCAAGGTCTCCCAAGCGTGAGAGGCTACTTATGCGGTCCATCCCGCCCCGTCAACAAGGTTTTACCCAAAAAGCGACAAGCCGTCCGGGGCGTGAGTTACCGCTCTGGCAGGGGGATATGTTCGGCATCATCGCCCGGCGGCAGGCGGAACCGCCCATGCTGCCAGTCGCCCTCGCGCCATGCCTCTTTCGCGGCCTCGATCCGCTCTTTCGACGAGGCCACGAAGTTCCACCAGATATAGCGTGGCCCCTCCAGCGTGGCTCCGCCCAAAAGCAGCACACGCGCGCCCGCAGGCCCGGCCGTCAGGCTGATACGGTCACCGGGGCGGAACACCATCATGCGCCCCGCCTCAAAGCTCTGGCCTGCAACAGTCACGGAGCCTTCCAGAACATAGACGCCGCGATCCTCGTGATTGTCGGGCAAGGGAATCGCCGCGCCAGCCTGCAAGGTGGCATCGGCATAGAACATTTCGGACGGGGTCTTGATCGGTGCCCGTGCGCCCCAGGCATCGCCCAGGATCAGGCGCACGGATTTCCCCTCGCCCTCCAACAACGGCAGAGCGTCCTTGCCCGCATGCTCAAAGGCGGCGGCCCCATCCTCGGCCCCTTTGGGCAGGGCGACCCAGGTCTGGATCCCGAACAGGCTGTGGGGGGCCTTGCGGATCTCGCCATCGGTGCGCTCGGAATGGGTGATGCCATCCCCGGCCACCATCCAGTTCACCGCACCCGGCGTGATCCACTGATCGGTGCCAAGGCTGTCGCGATGATGGATCTGCCCGCGCATGAGGTAGGTGACCGTGGCCAGCCCGATATGCGGATGCGGGCGCACGTCGATCCCCTGCCCCGTCACGAATTCGGCCGGTCCCATCTGATCGAAAAAGATGAAAGGCCCGACCATCTGGCGGCGGGGCGCAGGCAAGGCGCGCCGCACTTCAAACCCGCCCAGATCACGGGCGCGCGGCACGATGACGGTCTCGATGGCATCCACATCGTCGCCCGTCGGGCAATGCGGATCAAGTGCAGGGTTCCAACTCATGAGGCTCTCTCCTTCCTTGCGGGTTCGCAGGAAAGATACACCATTGCAGGATTGCACAAAATACCGACTTAATGATATATTATGTGCGTTTTTGCAAAGATCAGATGGCGGACAGGCGCGGCTCATCTGTCGGGGGCAAAGCCTCGACCGTGTCGGCATTCATCAGACCTGCCACCCTCTCCAGGGCCGACAGAAGCATCAACTGCTCCCAATCGGGCAGCGCCTCGAACTTGGCGCTGAAGGCTGCATAAAGCGGGTTGGGGGCATTGGCCAGCAAGGTGCGCCCCGCTTCGGTCGCGGTGACGCGGATCAGGCGGCGGTCCTGCTCGCTGCGCCGGCGGGTGACGAATCCCCGTGCCTCCAGCTTGTCGATCAGGGATGTGATGGTCGCTTGGCTGACGCCGGAACGCCGCGCGATTTCCTTGGGCGTGGTCCGATCATCCTCGGCCACGATCTCGAGCACGATCATCTGGGCCAGCGTCAGTCCGGTGCGCCGCGCCAGCGCGCGGGCATTGGTGTCGGTCACATGCATGATGCGACGCAGGGTCACGAGGGCGGATTCGGATCGACTGGTCATGGATATACCCCAGGTGGACGGCGCGCCATTTTGGCTCAACCGCTCTGACCTTGCAAGATAGTCGTTTGATTGCCGAAGCATAACCATGTCTCCTATATCTTCGCTCATCGAAGTAATTTTCTTCCCCTCCCGCAGATATCCAGATGCCGGATGAACGTTTATATAGTCAAATCGCGAAAAATTGCAAATTTCGACCAGTTCGCCCAAAAGGGTTGCAATTTGATAATCGAAGTATATGTTTCGGCTATCGAATGAAATAGCGCCAAGAGGGACCGATGTCCGACGACATGAACACGATCAAGACGACGCGCAGGGCCAATGTCCGGCTGCGTAAACCGACCGTCGAGGATGGCTCGGACGTCTGGGAGCTGATCAGCACCTGCAAGCCGCTTGACGAGAACTCGATGTATTTCAACCTGATCCAGTGCGATCATTTCGCCGACACCTGCATTCTGGCCGAGCGCGAAGGACAGATCGTCGGCTGGATTTCGGGCCATATCCCGCCCGAAAAACCCGATGCGCTGTTCGTCTGGCAGGTCGCCGTCAGCCCCGAGGCCCGCGGCCTTGGTCTGGCGGGCCGCATGTTGCGGGCCCTGTTCGACCGCCCCGAACTGGCGGATGTAACCCGGATCGAAACCACGATCACCCGCGACAACAAGCCATCATGGGCGTTGTTCCGCGCCTTTGCGAAAAAGCGCGGCGGCACCCTGACCCATGCCCCGCATTTCGAACGCGGCGCACATTTCGACGGCGCGCATGCGACCGAATATCTGGTCAATATCGACTTTTCCGCCGCGGCGCAGAATACGGCCCGCAGCCATGTGCAAGCCGCGCCGCAGGACCGCGACAGCGCTCCGCAGCAGCACGCCGCCTGACCCCCATCATATCCGAGAGGTATCACCATGACACGCACCGACACAGCCGGTGTTTCCGGCATCTATGACCGTCGCGAATCCGCCGCACGCAGCTATTGCCGCAGTTTCCCCACCGAATTCGTCAAGGCGTCCAACGCCACCATGACGGACGCGCAGGGGCGCGACTACATCGACTTTCTGGCAGGCTGTTCCTCGCTGAACTACGGCCACAATGACCCTGACATGAAGGACGCGCTGATCGCCCATATCGCGGCGGATGGCGTAACCCATGGTCTGGACATGCATACCAATGCCAAAACCAAGTTTCTTGAGGCGTTCGAGACGCTCATCCTCAAGCCGCGCGGCATGGACCACAAGATCATGATGACCGGCCCCACCGGCACCAATGCGGTGGAAGCCGCGATGAAGCTGGCGCGCAAGGTCACGGGGCGGCACAATATCGTGGCCTTCACCAATGGCTTTCACGGCATGACGCTGGGCGCGCTGGGGGCCACCGGCAATGCAGGCAAGCGCGGCGGCGCGGGCATGCCCATTCCCGGTGTGACCCACCTGCCGTATGAAGGTGCCTTCGGGCCAGAGGTCGACACGCTGGCGCAGATCGAGATGATGCTGGAGAACCCCTCCTCGGGCATGGACGCGCCTGCCGCTTTCCTGCTGGAACCGGTGCAGGGCGAAGGCGGCCTGAACGCGGCCTCGGCCCATTGGATCAAGGGCATCGCAGCCCTGGCCAAGAAGCACGGCGCGCTGCTGATCCTGGATGACATTCAGGCCGGTATCGGTCGCACCGGGACCTTCTTTTCCTTCGAGGAAATGGGCGTTGTCCCCGACCTGATCCCGCTGGCAAAATCCCTGTCCGGCATGGGTCTGCCCTTCGCGGCGCTGCTGATCCGGCCCGAATTCGACATCTGGAAACCGGCCGAGCATAACGGCACCTTCCGGGGCAACAACCACGCCTTCATCACCGCCCGTGTGGCGCTGGAGAAGTTCTGGGCCGATGACGCCTTTCAGACGCAGATCGCGGAAAAGGCCAAGGTGCTGAACTCCCGTCTGGTCGAGATTGCCGGGCTGGTGCCCGGCGCCACCCTCAAGGGGCGCGGCATGATGCAGGGGATCGACGTCGGTTCCGGTGATCTGGCAGGGGCCATTTGCGCGACCTGTTTCGATCATGGCCTGATCATCGAAACCTCGGGCGCCCATGACGAGGTGGTCAAGGTTCTGGCGCCGCTGACCATCCCGGTTGAGCAGCTGAAAGCGGGCCTTGATATCCTTGAGGCCGCCACCCGCGCCAATACCCAGACCCACAAGATTGCAGCGGAGTAACAGACATGATCGTGCGCGATTTCAACATCGAGAAGAACACAGACCGCAAGGTCGCGGATCAGCGCTGGAACTCTGTCCGGCTGCTGCTGGCGGGGGATGGGATGGGTTTTTCCTTCCACATCACCACGATCGAGGGCGGCAGCGAGCATACGTTCCACTACAAGAACCACTTCGAGAGCGTCTATTGCATCTCGGGCGAGGGCGAGATCGAGGATCTGGCCACTGGCGAGGTGCATCAGATCACCCCCGGTGTCATGTATGCGCTGAACCTGCATGACAAGCACACGCTGCGCGCGCGCAAGGAACTGGTGCTGGCCTGCTGCTTCAACCCGCCCGTGACCGGCACCGAGGTGCACCGCGCTGACGGCTCTTACGCCGCTGCCGCCGAGTAACCTGTCCCGCCATCAATACGAAAGGGCGACCGGCTGTTCCGCAGTCGGCGCGATCCTGACATGACACATACCGTTGAAAAGATCGGCGGCACCTGCATGAGCCGCGCCACTGACCTGCTGGACAGCCTGTGGCTGCGCGATGCCCCTTACGGGCGCATCTTCGTGGTCTCGGCCTTCGGCGGGATCACCAACCGCCTGCTGGAGCACAAGAAGTCCGGCCAATCGGGCGTCTATGCCCTCTTCGCCGATGCCGATAACGACGAGGGCTGGTCCGAGGCCCTGACCGCCACCGGGGCGGAAATGATCCGCCTGAACAACGAGATCCTCTCGGACGTGGGCGACCGTCAACGCGCCGATGCCTTCGTGCGCGACCGGATCGAGGGCGCGCGCGCCTGCATGATCGACCTGCAACGCCTGTGCTCTTACGGGCATTTCCGCATCGAATCGCATCTGATGACCCTGCGGGAATTGCTGTCCGGTCTGGGCGAGGCGCATTCGGCTTTCGTCTCGACCCTGCTGCTGAACCGCAACGGCGTGAACGCGCGTTTCGTGGATCTGACCGGCTGGCGTGATGACGCACAGCCCGATCTGGAAACCCGGATCAAACAGGGCTTGGAAGGTCTGGACCTCTCCGCCGACCTGCCCATCGTGACGGGCTACGCGCAATGTTCCGAAGGATTGATGCGCGAATATGACCGTGGCTACACGGAAGTGGTCTTTGCCCATCTGGCGGCACAGACGGCGGCGGCCGAGGCGATCATCCACAAGGAATTCCACCTCTCCAGCGCGGACCCCAAGCTGGTGGGGCTGGACGCCGTGCGCAAGATCGGGCGCACCTCCTATGACGTGGCGGATCAGCTGTCCAATCTGGGGATGGAGGCGATCCACCCCAACGCGGCCAAGATCCTGCGGCAGGCGGATGTGCCCCTGCGCGTCAAACATGCGTTCGAGCCCGAGGACCCCGGCACCTTCATCGGCCCCGAGGGCGGCGCGGCTGGCCGGGTCGAAATGGTCACCGGACTGGGCGTCTATGCCTTTGAACTGTTCGAGCCTGACATGGTCGGTGCCAAGGGCTATGACGCGGCCATTCTGGAGGCGCTGACGCGGCATGATGTGTGGATCGTGTCCAAGACCTCGAACGCCAATTGCATCACCCATTGGCTGGACGGCTCGCTCAAATCCATTCGCCGGGCCGAACGCGATCTGGCCAAGCGCTTTCCCAATGCCGAGATCACGACCCGCAATCTGGCGCTGGTCTCGGTCATCGGCAGCGACCTGTCATCCTTGGGCGTGATGCGTCAGGCATTGAACGCGCTGGACGGTGCGGGCATCCACCCCATCGCGATGCAGCAAGGCACCCGCCGGGTCGAGATGCAGGTGATGGTGGACAAGGACCAGATGGCCGAAACGATCAAGGTGCTGCACCGCGCCTTGATCGAGGAGGCCGAGGATGAGATCGAACCCGAGCATCCGGCCATTGCCGCCGAGTAACTGATGGTGACACGAAAGGGGGCTGCGGCCCCCTTTTGGCCTGCACAGGCAAGGGGCTTCAGCCCTGCTCGAACACCGCCATCTGGCTGGCCCCGCCCAGATCGGGATGCGCACCGGCAATGTCGCGGACCATCACCTGATACCCGTTGCGCCGGGCAACGCCCCCGGCCCAGTCGCGAAACTGCGCCCGCGTCCATTCAAACTGATGATCCGGGCGGCGGAACCTTGTGCGGGGCACCCCCAGAAGGTCGTTGAACTCGGCATTGGGCGTGGTCACCACCACAGCGCGCGGGCGCATCACGCCGAACACCGCCGCCTCCAAAGCGCCCAGCGCCCTGGGCGGCAGATGTTCGATCGTCTCCACCAGACAGGCGCAGTCAAACCCCGCCAGATCGGGATGCGCGGCGGTCATCGACCCCTCCCGCGCCTCTGCCAGCATGCCGCGCGGATGGCGGGCCAGCCTGTCACGGCACCGCGCCAGTGCGGCGGTATCCAGATCCAGCCCGACCACCGCCACGATCCCCTCACACTCCAGCAGCGGCAGCATCAGATCCCCTGACCCGCATCCCAGATCCAGCAGCCGGGCCGCGCCCAGCGCCTTGACCGTGTCCAGCACGGCCGCCAGCCGTTCTTCGTGCCACCAGTTGCCCATGCCCGCCCCCTTGGATGCCGCAAAGCCCTAGCATGCCCCCGCGCCGCGCATAAGCCCCGCGCAATCGCCCTTGAAGCGGTCTGCAATCTCCCCTAGCCTATCACGTGTAAACCGTTGGGGTGTCCCGTCAGGGGCTGAGAGGCGACAAGCCAACCCATCGAACCTGATCCGGGTCATACCGGCGGAGGGAACGGTGCATCGTCAGGGCAAATCTGCCCGCAGGACCGTCCTCCCCGTTTGTGATCCATCAACACGCGGGAGGCATGGGATGACCCCCATCGCATTGACAATCGCAGGCTCCGACAGCGGAGGTGGCGCGGGCATTCAGGCCGATCTCAAGGCGTTCTCGGCCCTTGGCGTTTATGGGGCCAGCGTCATCACGGCGCTGACCGCGCAGAACACCCGCGCGGTTACGCGTGTCGAACCCGCCAGCCCCGCCATGATCTCCGCGCAAATCGCGGCGGTGTTCGACGATCTTGACATCCACGCCGTGAAACTGGGGATGCTGGGCGGGGTCGAGGCGATCCGCACCGTCGCGGACGGTCTGCAAGGCCGCCCCATGCCCATCGTGCTCGACCCGGTGATGGTCGCCAAATCCGGCGATGCCCTGCTGCCGGATGAAGCCGTGGCCACCCTGCGCGCCGTGATGCTGCCCATCGCGACCCTGCTGACCCCCAACCTGCCCGAAGCCGCACGCCTGCTCGACTGCGCCCCGGCAACCAACGAGGTCGAAATGCAGGATCAGGGCCGCGCCCTGATGGCCTTGGGTGCCAAAGCCGTGCTGATGAAGGGCGGCCACGGCGCGGGCCAGACCTGCACCGATCTGCTGATCACGGCCGAAGGCACGCAGATCCTGACCGCGCCGCGCCGCGCCACGCGCAACACCCACGGCACTGGCTGCACCCTGTCGGCGGCCATCGCCGCAGGGCTGGCGCAGGGTTTGGACCTGCCGCAGGCCGTCACCCGCGCCCATGCCTATCTGCAAGGGGCCATCGCCGCTGCCGATACTCTGACAATCGGTCATGGTCACGGCCCTGTGCATCATTTCCACGCGGTCTGGCCGCATGTCTGATGTCACCATCATCGGCGCGGGCGTGGCGGGTCTCTGGGCCGCCTATGCCCTGTCAAAACGCGGGCTAACCCCGCGCTTGATCGACCGGAACGGCAACCCCGGCGCGCATGGGTGTTCATGGTGGGCGGGCGGGATGCTCGCCCCCTTCTGCGAAGGCGCCACGTCCGAAGCCGCCGTGATCGCGCATGGGCAGCAGGCGGCAAGCGACTGGGCCGAGGTGACAAAGGTGACGCAAAACGGCTCTCTTGTGGTCACCCTTGCCCGCGACCGGGCCGAGCTGGACCGTTTCGCCCGCCGCACCACAGGGCATGCCCGCATCAGCGGCGACACCCTCGCCACGTTGGAACCCGACCTTGCCACGCCGGGGCGCGAGGCGCTGTATTTCGACACCGAATCCCACCTGACCCCGCGCGCCGCGCTGGCCGATCTGGTGGCGGCCCTTACCGCCCGTGGCATCACGATTGAACAGGCCGAGGCCACGCCCGACGACGTCCACGGCACCGTGCTGGATTGCCGTGGCCTTGCCGCCAAACTGCCCTCCTTGCGCGGGGTGCGCGGCGAAATGGTCATGCTCAAAACCCATGAAGTGCGGCTCTCGCGCCCCGTGCGCCTGCTGCACCCGCGCCACCCGCTCTATATCGTGCCGCGTGGGGATGGCGTGTTCATGCTGGGTGCCACCCAGATCGAAAGCGCCGCCCCCGGCCCCATCACCGCCCGCGCCCTGCTGGAACTGCTGTCCGCCGCCTATGCCCTGCATCCCGCCTTCGCCGAGGCCGAGGTGATCGAAACCGGGGCCGACCTGCGCCCCGCCTTTGTCGATCACGTCCCCCGCGTGATCCGGCAGGGCCGCGTGCTGCATCTGAATGGCCTGTTCCGCCACGGCTATCTGATGGCCCCGGCACTGGCGCGGCAGGCAGCGGATTATCTTGAACATGGCACCAAAGGAGACCTGTTCCATGAGGATTGAGGTGAACGGAGAGGCGCGCGAGGTCACGGCCACGACCCTTGCCGCCGCGCTGGACGAACTGGGCTGGGGCACGGCCAAGGTGGCCACCGCGCTCAACGGCGATTTCGTGCCTGCCAGCGCCCGCGCGGACCAAGCCTTGCGCGATGGCGACAGGCTCGAAGTCCTCGCCCCCATGCAGGGGGGCTGAGCGATGCGCGAATTCTATGGCGTCACCCTCGACAGCCCGCTGATGCTGGGCACGGCGCAATACCCATCTCCGGCGGTGATGGAGGCAGCCTTCCGCGCCTCGGGCGCATCCGTGGCCACGGTGTCGCTGCGCCGCGAAACCGGCGGCGGGCAGGCGTTTTGGCAGATCATCAAGGGCCTGGGCGTGCATGTCCTGCCTAATACCGCAGGCTGCTATAGCGCGCGTGAGGCTATCACCACCGCCCGCATGGCGCGCGAGGTGTTCGAGACGAACTGGATCAAGCTGGAAGTCATCGGCCATGCCGACACGCTGCAACCCGACCCCTTTGGCACGCTGGAGGCGGCTGAGACCCTCTCGTCCGAGGGGTTCGAGGTCTTCCCCTACATGACCGAGGATCAGGTCCTCGCCCAGCGTCTTGTCGATGCGGGTTGCCGCGTCCTGATGCCATGGGGGGCGCCCATCGGGTCCGGTCTGGGGCTGAACAACCGCTACGGTCTGCGCACCCTGCGCGCGGCCTTCCCTGATATCCCCATGGTCGTGGACGCGGGGCTTGGCCTGCCCAGCCATGCGGGGGATGCCATGGAAATGGGCTTTGACGCCGTGCTGTTGAACACCGCCGTGGCGCAGGCCGACGATCCCGCGCTGATGGCCCAAGCCTTCGGCATGGCCGCGCGCGCGGGGCAAATGGCGCATCGCGCAGGCCCGATGGCCCCGCGTGACATGGCCGTCCCCTCTACCCCCGTCATCGGAAAGGCCTGGCTATGATGCTGCCCCGCTTCTATCCCATTTTCGATAGCGCCCGCTGGCTGGAACGCGCCCTGCCCTTGGGCGTCAAACTGGTGCAACTGCGCCTCAAGGATATGGACGACGCCGCCTTGCGGGCTGAAATCCGTCTTGGCCTGACCCTTGCCCGCCAGCATGGTGCCGCCTTGGTCGTCAATGATCACTGGCAGATCGCCATGGATGAAGGCGCGGATTGGCTGCATCTGGGGCAGGAAGACCTTGATACCGCCGATATTCCGGCCATCCGCCGCGCCGGACTGAAACTGGGCCTGTCCACCCATGACCATGCCGAACTCGACCGCGCGCTGGCGCTGTCGCCCGATTACGTGGCCTTGGGTCCGGTCTATCCCACCATCCTCAAGCAGATGAAATGGCATCAGCAGGGGGTGGATCGGGTGACTGAATGGAAGCGTCTGGCGGGCGATGTGCCGCTTTGCGCCATCGGTGGCCTCACACCGGAACGGGGCCGGGAATGTCTGGACGCAGGGGCCGATCTGGTCGCCGCCGTGACCGATATCACCCTGAACCCCGACCCCGAGGGGCGGATGCGCGACTGGCTGCGGGTCACCGCATGAGCCGCTATGCCCGCCAGATGATCCTGCCAGAGGTGGGTGCCTCAGGTCAGGCAAGGCTCACAGCCGCCCATGTGCTGGTCGTGGGCGCAGGCGGCTTGGGCGTGCCCGTGCTGCAATATCTTGTCGGCGCAGGCGTGGGGCGGATCACGCTGGTTGATGGGGACCGCATCGCCGCGCATAACCTGCACCGCCAGCCGCTCTATCGCATGGATCAGGTGGGACGTTACAAGGCCGAGGCGGCGGCCGAGGCTCTGGCCGCGCTGAACCCCGAGGTGACAGTCACCCCGGTGACCACATGGCTCGATCCCGCCAATGCCCCCGCGCTGGTGGCTGCTGCCGATCTGGTCATGGACTGCGCCGACACCTTCGCGGCCAGCCTCACCCTGTCCGACACCTGCATGGCGGCGGGCAAACCCCTGATCGCCGCCTCCGCGCTGGCCCTGTCTGGCTATGTCGGCGGCTTCTGCGGGGGTGCACCCAGCCTGCGCGCGCTGTTCCCCGACCTGCCCGAACGTGGCGCCACCTGTGACACCGCGGGCGTAATGGGCCCGGTGGTGGCCACCATCGGCGCGATACAGGCGCAGATGGCACTCTCAACCCTGCTGGACCTGCGCCCCTCCCCCCTTGGTCAACTGATCACCTTCGACGCCGCCCGCTGGCGCCTTGGCGGCTTCCGCTTCGACCGCGCACCCGAACCTGCGCAACCCATTCCCTTCATCGCCCCATCGCAGATCACCCCGGACGATCTGGTCTTCGACCTTCGGACCGAAGAACCCGCCCCCTTCCGCGCAGATGCGCGGCACGGCGCGCTCGATCCCGCCTTCACCCCGCCGCCCGGCACACCCCGCGTGATCCTCGCCTGCCGCACCGGCCTGCGCGCCCATCACGCAGGAGCCGCCCTGCGATCCCGCTGGACAGGGCACATCGCCCTCCTCGCTGTCCCCCCAACCGACTGACCCCGAAAGGCCCCCCGATGAAACGCACCCTGACAACCCTCGCCCTGACACTTGCCCTTGCCCTTCCCGCACAGGCGCAGGCGCAGGACAAGCTGACCCTCATGCTCGACTGGTTCGTGAACCCCGATCACGGCCCCATCATTCTGGCGCAGGAACTGGGCTATTTCGCCGATGCGGGTCTCGAGGTCGAGATCGTCACCCCCGCTGACCCCAACGACCCGCCCCGCATGGTCGCCGCAGGCCGCGTGGACCTTGCCGTCTCCTATCAGCCGCAGCTTCACCTCAGCCGCCATGCGGGCCTGCCGCTGACCCGCGTGGGCACGCTGATCGAAACCCCGCTCACCTGCCTTGTCACCTTGGCGGATGGCCCCGTCGGGTCCATCCCCGACCTGAAAACCCGCAAGGTCGGCTTTGCCGTTGCGGGCGTGCAGGAGGTGATGCTGAACGCCATGCTCGCCCATCACGGTCTTGCGCCCACAGATGTCGAACAGATCAATATCGGCTGGTCGATCAGCCCCGCGCTGATGTCAGGTCAGGTCGATGCCGTCATCGGCGCCTTTCGCAATTTCGAGCTGAACCAACTGGCGCTGGAGGGGCGCGAGGGGCGCTGCTTCTACCCCGAGGCGGAAGGCATCCCCGCCTATGACGAGCTGATCTATGTAGCCGATCCCGCCCGCATGGACACCGGGGTGATCGCCCGCTTCCTGCACGCCATCGAACGCGCCGCCCTGCATATCGTGAACCAGCCCGAGGCCGCGTGGGAGATGTTCCGCAGCACCGATGCCACGCTGGATACCGACCTCAACCGTCTGGCCTGGGCCGACACTTGGCCGCGCTTTGCCATGCGCCCGGCTGCCCTTGACCTTGGCCGCTACACCCGGTTCGAGGCGTTTCTGGCCGAGGCGGGCGCGACACCGGGCGGTATCCCCGCCGCCGATCTGGCGGTGGACGTGACCGGAGCCACCGAATGACCGCGCCCGATTATGGCCGCGCCTTCACCCTGTGGCGCGCATCCGCCCCGCACTGGCACGCCTACACCCATCACGCCTTTGTCGAAGGGCTGCGCACAGGCACCCTGCCCCGCAACGCGTTCCTGCATTACCTCAAACAGGATTACGTCTTCCTGATCCACTTCTCGCGCGCATGGGCGTTGGCCGCTGCCAAATCCGACACGCTGGCCGAGATGCAGGCCGCCAGCGCCACGCTGCATGCGCTGGCGCATGTAGAGATGCCCCTGCATGTCCGCCTCTGCGCCGAAGCGGGCATCCCCGAAGAGGCGCTGCAATCGACCGGGGAAGCCGCACAGAACCTTGCCTATACCCGCTATGTGCTGGAGGCGGGCTATTCAGGTGACTTCCTCGATCTGATGGCGGCACTCGCCCCTTGCGTGTTGGGCTATGGCGAAATCGGCGCGCGGCTGGCAGGGACCACAGGCCCCTATGCCGACTGGTGCGCCACCTATGGCGGGGCCGACTATCAGCAGCTTTGCCACGATGTCGGCACACTGATCGATGGAGCGCTGATCCACCGCCTTGGCCCTGACTGGCCCAGCCTGCCCCGCGCCCAAAGCCTTGCCGCCCGCTTCGCCACCGCGACGCGGCTTGAGGTCGGCTTTTGGGATATGGGCCTTTTCCCCGCATGACCGCCCCCGCCCTGCAAATCGCGGGCGATCTGCGGCTGGGGGGGCAGACCCTTTGCCCCGCGCTGAACCTGACATGTCCGGCGGCACAATGGACCGTGCTCCTTGGCCCTTCCGGCGTGGGCAAATCCACTCTTGCCCGGATGATCGCGGATGTTCCCTGCCCCGCGCATCTGACAGGCGGGATCACCGCCAGCGATGGCAAACCGCTGGACGGGCGCGTGATCCTGATGGCCCAGACCGATCAATTGCTGCCTTGGGCCAGTGTTCTGGACAATGTCACCCTTGGCGCGCGGCTGCGCGGACAAAACCCGGACCGCGCCCGCGCGCTGGACCTGCTGAACCGCGTGGGTCTTGACGGATATGCCACCCGCCGCCCCGCGACCCTGTCAGGCGGGCAGCGGCAGCGCGTGGCGCTGGCCCGCACATTGATGGAGGATCGCCCCATCGTGGTCATGGACGAGCCGTTCTCCGCCCTCGACGCCGCCACCCGCGCCACGATGCAGGACGCGACCGCGACGCTGCTGCGCGGGCGCACGGTGATCCTGATCACCCATGACCCGTTGGAGGCCGCGCGTCTGGCCCATCACGCCCATCTGATGCGGACAGATGGACTGCACCCTCTGCCCCTGCCCGCGACCGCCCCACCCCGCGCCCTGTCCGATCAGGCCACGCTGTCGGCACAGGCCGATCTCTATGCACGGCTGATGCAGGTGCCTGCATGACGCGCCTTCTGCCCGGCCTGGCCGCCCTCGCCTTTGCCCTGACCCTGTGGCAAGCCATTGTCTGGCTGACAGGGGTGCCGCATTTCATCCTGCCCGGCCCCGCCCGCGTGGGGGCGGCGCTGCTGAACAACGCCGCGCTGTTGGTGCATCAGGCAGGGTTCACGCTGGCCAACCTCGGCATGGGCCTTGCGGCCGGGATCACCCTCGGCATCGCCTCCGCCCTCAACCTTGCCATGTCGCCTGCCGCGCGGGTGCTCTTGCGTCCGCTCATGGTCTTTGCCCAAGCCGTGCCGGTTTTCGCTCTGGCCCCCATCGTCACGCTCTGGCTGGGCTATGGCGCACCGTCCAAGATCGTGATGGTGGCGCTGGTCACCTATTTCCCTGTCACCTCGGCCTTTTTCGACGGGCTGATGCGCTTGCCGCCCATCCTCGACGACCTGACACGGCAGATGCAGGCCAAGCCCCTGCGCCGCCTGATGCTGGTGCAACTGCCCCATGCCCTGCCCGCCTTGGGATCAGGGCTACGGCTGGCGGCGGTGCAGGCGCCTTTTGCGGTCATCATCGCGGAATGGGTCGGCGCATCAAAAGGGTTGGGCCATCTGATGCTGATCTCCAACGGGCGTGGCCAGACCGACCTGATGTTCGCGGCGCTGATCCTTCTGGCCAGCCTCAGCCTGATGCTTTTTCTGGCCGTAGACCGTCTGGCGCGGCACTGGGACCGCAGGGTTTAGGCCGCCTGCCATACCGGGCATCACGGTGCCGCATTTTTCCGATTGGCCTCCGCCCGGCAAGCACCTAGACTCGCGACTGTCTGTGAATGGTGATGCAGGGCGCGCGGGGTATGTCGCAGCGTGCCTGCCCGTGTGGTAGGATCGGTATCTTGACAATTGCGCCCCTGTTGGACTGTCCCGCAGACGCCCCGACGCCCCTGACAGCAAGACGGCGCGCATGAGCGAGCCATCCCCTCTCGATGCGCTCTGGTCGCGCTTTGCGGACCCCGTCACCCTGCAAACCCGACCGCAAGCCAGAATTGATCCCCGATTCTACGCGACCATGAACCCCGACGTGACCGCCGCAGGGGTCGATCCCACCCACCATTTCCACACCTACGGACAGACCGAGGGACGGCACGGCACCACCTATGCCCAACTGCGCGCGACATGGTCCGCGCTGGACGGGATGCTGGCCGATCTGGCCACCGCGCCCGAGATCTGTGCCGCCTTCCGCGCCAGGATGCCGGGCATCCACGAGGTCTTTTTCGAATTGATGTTGCTGGGCGACCCGGTGGACCGTCGCGTCTCCTGCTTTTCCGCGCGCTTCTACCTGACCCATAACCCCGATGTCGCCAGATCCGGCACGATACCGTTCTTGCACTACCTGCGCCACGGCATCGCGGAAAACCGCCCCAGCCTGCGCCACCTGCGCGAGAACCAGTTTCCCGGTCAGATCCCCCATGACCCGGCCAAGCCGACCCTGCTGATCGGGCTGCACGAATTCTCAAGAACCGGCGCGCCGATCGTGGGGCTTGATCTGGCCCGCAGCGAGGCGCACAGCCACAACGTGGTGATTGCAGGGCTGCGCGGCGGCCCGCTGCTGGATGACCTGACAGCCCATGCGGTCTGCGTGATCGTGACCGACTCGCCCGACCAGACCCTGCCCTATATCGACCATCCGGCGCTGGAGCGGATCGACAGGGCTGTGCTGAACTCGGTCGAAGCCTTCCCCTTCGCGCCCTTTCTGGTGCGCCACGGGATTCCCTGGGCCAGCTATATCCACGAATACACCGACTATATCCGCCCGGCCAACAAGGCGGTGCTGATGGCGGCCTTTTCCGACCTGCTGGTCTTTTCGTCCGAGCAGGTCCGCCAAAGCTGGACCGGCGTGATGGCGGATGTCGATGCCGACCCTCTGCGCGACTCGATCGTATTGCCGCAATATCCGTTCCGCCCCGCAACTCTGGACCGTGCCAGCCACGAGGCCGGACGCCGGACCCTTGCATCCCTGACCGGACAGGACCTGACCGGGCGGCGCGTCGTGGTCGGCGCAGGTCACGCGCAATGGCGCAAGGGCACCGATCTGTTCATCCTGACCGCACAGATCGCCCATGCGCGCGGCGATGACAGCCTCTATGTCTGGGTCGGCGACGGCCTCAATCACGAGGACATGCATTTCGGCGTCTGGCTGGACAAGCACATGCGCGCGGCGCGGGCCAATGAACCGGGCAGCAACCTTGTCTTTCTGCCCGCAGGCCCGCATTACCGCGACGTCCTGCGCGCGGCGGATTTCTTCTACCTGCCCTCCCGGCTGGACCCGCTGCCCAATGTCGTCTTCGACGCCGCCGCATCCGGTTGCCGGATCGTGATCTTCGCCCAAGGCTCGGGCTTCGACGATCCGGCCTACAGCACTGACCCGACGCTGCATGTCCTGCCCTATGGCGACATTGCCGCCGCAGCCAGCCTCATCGCCACCTTGCCGCACAAGACCGCAGGCACCACCGCACCGCCTGCCACAAACGCCACACCGGTGCTGCCGCAGATCCTCGACGCCCTGTCCCAACGCCTCGGGAACCGCAGCACCCCATGCCGCACGACCGGGGATTACGACCTGCCGCTCCTGTTCCCCGCAGGCCCCGAAGACGCAGACGCGCGGGCAGCGGCCCGACAGAAGATGTGGACCTGTGGTCGCCGCCTCATCTGGCCCGATCTGGCCACGGTCCAGAGCGAGATCGCGCGCTCGGACAACTGGGTGCATCGCCACATGCGGACCGCCCGCTTCGCCTGTGTCGCGGGTGGAACCATCCCACCCTTCGCCGTGCATATCCACGCCTACCACCTTGACGACCTCGCCACCGACCTGTCGCGATACAAGGCGCTCCGCGCCGCCAGCCGTGTGGTCGTCACCACCGATACCCGGCGCAAGGCCGCACAGATATCCCGGATCGGACAGCAGGCCGGCCTCGCTCTGGAGGTGATCGAGATGCCCAATCTCGGCCGCGACATCCTGCCATTTCTCCGCCTGTTCTGCGAAGGTCACACCCAGACGGACCCGGACGCGGTCTGGTGCCACATCCATCTGAAGAAATCCCTCGCCACGACCGCGACGGGCGATGTCTGGAAACGGTTTCTGCTGACGATCCTTCTGGGCGACGACCAAGCGGTCTCGGATGCCGTGCAGCGCTTCACGGACCCGAACCTCGGTCTGGTCGCGCCCTTGGACCCCTACCGCTATGGCTGGACGGAATCCCGCCGCCTCCTGCCACGCTTTGCCGGGCAATTCCCCGCGCCCCTCCCCGCGCATCCGATCCTTTTCCCCATCGGCAACATGTTCTGGACCCGCGCGCGCGTCGCCACCCGCATGGCCCGGATCTTCGGTCCCAGCTATCCTTGGCCCAACGAACCCCTGCCGACGGACGGCACGGAATTTCACCTGATCGAGCGACTTTGGCCAACCGTCGCGGCGATGGAAGGGCTGATCTCGCTCTTTCTGGAGAAAGCTGATCAGCCACGGTGAGGCTGGGCAGGACCTCATCATGCCAAAACCTATACCCAAGCCCCAATGGAAAGACCCTTTCCGTCAGCCCCGGACGTCAAAGACTTCGCGGATAACGCTGGCCTGATCTTCCGACAAACCGAGCGAAGGCGGCCTCTCGTCGAAAGGCGCAGGTATTATTGAGATCCTTTGAGCAGGCGCAAGGCAACCGTTCACAGTTGTCACGGCTTCTCCGATCCGGTCACTGAATGACTGGGCCTGATCACTTGGCAGATAGATGGACTCCGCTGCCACATTCGGAAGCTTGTTTACAAGTGCCTCTGACACCTTTCGACCCCACTCGCCTCCAAAGTCCCTGTTCACCGACAGGACGGCCTGCAATTCAGCATGAGTCAATGATCTATTGACTGTTCCCAATCGCAGTTCTTGAGCCGGATCAAAAAGATGAGGCACGCCAACGATGTCGAAAATTCGCCGCGTGATCCCATGTTTTACTGCGGAGTAGTTGATCACCGTAAACTTCAGGTTCAACGCGCGCATCCGCTTGATCAGATACGCAGCATGAATGATATGGCTTTCGGTCTTCGCATAGTCCTCGAATTCTCCGGTGTATCCCGTGCCTTTGACCATCTGAACATACGCTGACCAGATCATGTCGAAAGGCTCGCGCACATTCAGGATGATATGGAATTCTAACCGCGCTGCCAGACTGGGAGCCGCCTCAAAGAACGGGTCCATCAGCCAGAAGATGTTTTCGTTCGAAAACAGGAAACGTTCAAACCGAGGGTTTCTATCTATTTCCGGCAAAACCTGTGCCTCGAACCAATCGGGGTATGTCCCATCCAGATTTCCCGACGTCACGTTGCCCAATGTGGCAAAGTGAAACGACGGATGTTCCGGATAACACAAACCCGCTGCTCGAAGATCGGAGTGCAGCCGTGCCAAAGCCGTTTGCGTGGCAGATGTGCCAGTCTTGCCGTGGCCGATGTGGAGAAAGACCTTCTTCACCTGACCAAGCACCTCAAAACGCGAAACTGACTCAACAGGCGAAAATTGGTGGGTGATGAGAGACTCGAACTCCCGACATCTTCGGTGTAAACGAAGCGCTCTACCAACTGAGCTAATCACCCGCTGCGACTGCTTAGCGCGGCTCTGCAAGCGGCGCAAGACGGCAATGGAGCAAAAAGGGTTAACCCCGCGCCCGATGCCGTTCGGCCCCTTGTGTTGAATCCAAAGGGTTTTTCCGGTGTCCCACCGTGGGAGATGGTATCAAAAGCAAGGGGAATGGTGGGTGATAAGAGATTCGTACTCCCACCGGCGGATTCTTGTGTATAAAATATTGATTTCATTTACAACAACTCCCAAAAGTACCATAGACACAGGATGATCAGTACCATAGGAAACGAGCATGCCTCGCAAAAGTACCGCTATTCCCCTGCCTCGCTTCATCACCGCATACCGCCGTCAGAAACGAACCGCATACAAGTACCAGCGCGATGTACCCAAGGCAATTCAGGGCCTACTGGACCGAAAGCGTTGGGAGTATTCGCTGGGCAGTGATCTTACCGAGGCACTGAATCGCGGTGGTGCTTACAAAGTCGAACATGACCGGATCATAGCCCTTCTGACAAACATCGAATCTCGTGACGAAGTAGTGCGAAGAGGTGTTGAACTCATTGCCGCCACCAAACTTCGTGACGATATCGAGGGCGATCCCGACGCCCTTGTCCTTTCGTGGCGTGACACGGAAGAGCACATGAAGGGTGCGGCAAAACTTTCTCAGAAATATGAGCGGGAGTCCCTCTCCGCCTTCGCGTGGCAAGCATTTGGTGATAGGTCGCATATAGACCAGTTTAAAGACCCCTCCCCCTTCCTGAAAGAAGCTCTTGCCTTGCCGGTGTCCTTGCCCCCTGACGAGGGCGATAAAGTTTCGAGTGCGCTCTACACCGCCATGCAAGCCGCGCTCAGAACACGCCTTGTCGAGCTGGTGGGGCAATCGCAGGAAAGCGATGAATACCGCCTGTCGGCTTTGCGAGAACGGTACTTTAAGCTAAATAATTCTTCCCCTGCGACAATGCGTAGTTATCGAGGCAAAATCGACGCCATGACAACCAAGATTGGCGATCTACCGCTGCACCAGATCACGCCAGAAAAGCTGCGACTGTACCGGGACCACCTACTAGAAGAAGGCCTTAAACCTGATTCAGTAGCCCAGTACTTTGCCCCGATCAAAGCAATCATGCGTTGGGCAATTTCAGAAGAGCTGGTACCCGGATTTGAAGCAATGCCCACCGATAAGGTGAAAATGCCCCGAAACGACACGCCGATTGAAGTGTCTCGATGGCAGCGATTTGACGATGACGAGATCAAGAAGGTATGGACCATTGTTCAAAGAACATGGGGACCAGAATCGCGCTATGTTCCGCACCGTCGCGAAGCGTTCAAATGGGCTTTCCGTGTCGCGCTCTATACAGCGGCCCGTCCAGTTGAAATCTTCCGTTTAAAGCCAGAAAATGTAACTACGGAATTTATCTACCTCACGGAAACAAAAACTCGAATTAGCCGCAAGCTGCCCCTTTCAAAACACATTGCAGGGTTCCATGAGTTTATGAAAGATGGTGGGTGGAAACTTGGGACAACAAAGCCCGAGTCCGTGGCTGGGACCATGTCTGACTCCTTCTCCACGGCTATCCGGGCGACGGGTTTCACGAATGACCGGCACGTCCTTTACAGTACCAAGGATACGCTCGTTGATCGCCTGCAACGGGCTGGACGGTCTGACGATGTGATAAGAGGCATAACCGGGCATGTCTCGGGGCAAGGGCATCTTCGCAACTACAAAACACGCTTGAACGATACACCGGAAGGTCTGGCGATTTTACGCAAAGCGTTGGACGCAATCTCCTACTGGTGACCTCCTCCCCTTTTGCATCACACGACAACTACTATTTGTAGGCAGAAAACTCTCGCCAAAGCGCCTCCTCGATAAAACGGTAATCACGAAATCCGTCTGGGCAGATGAGGGAGTTTTTTTCTAAGTAACTGCCTTTGGACCTTTTTCTGGTCTCGTCGCTCAGAATCGCATGGCCAGACGGAGCAGGATTTCCATAGTACAATGAAAGGTTCCATCCCATATCAGGCCACTTTGGGCTAGTTTTCGGATCGATTCTATCCCAACTAGAACTAAATCCGACAAAGTCATTCATTAGGTTGATGTTCCCACCGCTTTCATCATTAGCATAAACTATCTCTGGTTTAATGACCAACGTAGTATACTTCCCAGAAAAGCTAACTCGCATGCGCGCCTTGTGCTCAATTCCTTCTTGGTAAAGTGTCGCAAAGACCACACCATCCGAAACTGAGAATTCAAACAAAAAAATGTCGCCTTTCTTTGTTTCCGAGACTGCAATTTCACCCTCTAAACTCGATCCAAAAAATGCCTTCGTTTCTGTCACGACACATTCGATCTGGATAATCTCAGCTTGTGCATACGAAGCAAGAATTAGCGTTGAGAAAGCAATACAAAGTGAACGGCGCATGGTGTTACCTATGTTGGTTTGAGCGTAGTGGTTAGCCTCGCCGAACTAACCTCGCAACACCTAAACGGCAACGCACCCCAAAAGCACAAGAACGGCGCGATAACCCAGCCTTCTCCAAGGCTGTCAAGGTTGACCATTTAGGTTGCGACCACGGCCTACCTTCGCATGCTCAATGAACCAGTGGAGGGCACGCACCAACGGGATTCGAATCGAATTCATGATCCGTTCTGGCGAAATATTGACTTGTCAATAGAAATATAATATACTTAACACATAAATCGACGTCCGACAGCAAGCGCTGTCTTAGGCTGTAAGCTCGGCCAGACCTCCCCCCAGATCGTAGAACAACCGGACACCGGATGAACCCTGACAGCACCACTATGCGTAGTACCGACCTCTGTGCCCTTCTTGGGGCCTCGGATCAGAGCCTGTATCGATGGCTGGGGCGTCCGTATCCGCCGCACCACTTCTCTAGTGCTGCACCGCGAGGCAGAACCTACGCGGTGCCGGAAGTGGTCGCCCCGACTGCGCGAACGTCGCGCGCGCGGCCTGTCTGGGGATGACCTCGCCCGCGTGGTAGATTTCGACACAGTGGATCGCTCCGCCATGGAGTCCGATTTTCTTTGGGTTGGGGAATATGCGCAGAGGCGGGCAGCGGAGTTCTTCGCCTGCCTTGAGGGAGAAGAAACTGAGCGTGCACGGGACTGCATGAAGGCAGTACGCAACGCAGCCCTTGCCTGCGGACTGCCCGTCATTTCGCCCCTTGGGAAGATTGCCCTCCTTCACCCCGGCATTGTTCGGTTTGTTCTGACCGATGACCCAGCAGAACTGCCGGTGGGTGATGCAGGCTGGGCGTCCTTCGCGAAGGCGTTGTGGGCCGTAAATCCAGATCATGAAAGCGAGGCTGCATGACCATTGAATCTCTTGAATCCCTACTCCCCCACCTTTCCGATGAAGACCGGGCCAACTTCATGCGGGCCGTAGGAGAGGTCGGAGCGGCCTTCGCCGCCCATACTACAATTGAACTTGACCCCACTCTGATCGGCAATCTTCCGCAGGTCCGCGAGCATGTCATGTCAGGGGGTGCAATCGCGCTGAACGTTTCCGAGGCATTGGATTTTCTCAAGGCGGAGCCTTCCATCTCCAATGCCTTGATCAAGGCAGAGGTTCAGGCCGCTGAAGTGTCCAAGATTCAGGCCGATACTGCGAACATGAGCCGAACAGAAAAGATGAACTATGCCCGTGAGCGCGGACTCGACCGCCCCCGTGCGGACGCTGCCGCGTCCATGAGCATTAACGAACACGCTGCCGTATTGGCGGGCCTCTCGCCCATGCAGCGTATCAATTATGCACGCCGCCATGGCCTCGTTTAGCGGAGATTGCACTTGATGACGCTTGACGAGATCGAAGTGGCTGTACGCGCGCAGAACGGCCACTGGGCACCCTTCTTTCGTCGCCACGGTGCAGGTTGGCATTGCATCTTGTACCCTCGCCATATCCTCACTGATGAAGAGTATCAGGCGCTTGCGGCGCGGTTGCGGGGTTCAAGCCTGATCCGCGCCCCCGACACAAAGGCTGGTGGACTGGTAGTCGCTCTCCTGTTGGGGACGAATCGATGATCCGAATTCGCTTGAATTGGGGGCTGTTCCGCACGTTGGAAGCGGCCTATGGCGACAGCGCAAGACGTTCCCGCGCCGCATAAACAGTCTGTTGATAGCATGAGCACAATCAACATGTAGTGTAGTAGCTTCGTCACATTTCTACAAACTTCAGCTTGAAGCCGAACTTCGAAAGCAACCTTTGAGCTTCAAGCTTAAGTTACTATTTTCAGTAGCTTGTGCCAATTTCCATACCCCCTTCACGGGTATGAATTTGGCGGCTATCCCTAGGTCATCAACAACTGAAGGACACACAAAATGCTGAATGAAATCACCTTAGGAAAGAAGCGCCGCACCCTCATCCGCGCCGCCCGCGAACGCGCTCTGATTACCTTGACCGCCGAAATGGCCGAGCTGGCGCTGTGCCCTTTGTCGGCGACGAATAACGAGATGCTGGGTCTGCTCGCGTCGCAGGTGCTGCACGTTGCCGGAAAGCCGGTCGGAGGGTTGGTGTAATGGATACCACCCAGCGCAATATCGAAACCGCTCGAACCGCACTTGTCGCAATCGACTGGGACGGGGACGACCCAATGCCGGTTGTCGGGTTGATTTACGCCCTCATCACCGAACTGGAAGAAGTGGGGCACACCCGGCGGAGTATGTCGGCGATGCTTAGGTCCATGGGCGATGCGTGGGCAGCGGCTGTGCCTGACACTACCAAACGACGCCCGCCAAGAGTGCACTAATACAAGACGCTAGTGCGTCGGACAAAGCGCACGTCGCCCCACCGGGGCGGCGGCGAAATTAGAGGAGCCGAGCTGATAACCTTTTGACTGATAAGGAGAAATGACGAATGGCAGTAAATACGGCGGACAACCCCTTTGCTCTCGCCGGGCAGAACATCCCAGATGACGAAGTTTGCGAGGTGATCGACCGGGACGAGGTCCAGATCTCCAATGTGGTTAAGCTGGACCCTCGCAAGGGCGAGCCGCACGACCGCTTGCCCACAAGGGGCGTTTTCAACCTCCCCCCTTGCAAGAGTCTCTATCACACCAAACGAGCACAGAGCGTGCGTGAGCGCGCACAGGTGGAATTGTCGGAAGAGCTTACGGACGCCATGCGGACCCTTTTCGACGGAGGGCTGCGGCGGGCCAATGAGCACTATGCGGACGTCGCCGACCATAACGCGATGACACTGGCCTATGCGCTCAGGTATGCCGCCTGCGGTCTGCACGTGATCGACTCCCACGCTATTGACCCCAAGACCGGCGAAGGCACGGATCGTCAAGGC
>NZ_JARAMP010000018.1:0-86782 GCF_028802875.1 Seohaeicola sp. 4SK31
TGTCAAAGAGCGTCGGAGCCGTAACCCCAAGAGACAAAATCAAACCGAGTGCGCTCTAACTACAAGCGCAACCCGCTCAATCTATCCCCAAATTCTCACCCGGATCTCCCTCAGCAGCACCGCTACCTCGTTCCGTCCGGTCCCCAGCGCCGCGTCTCTGCGTCGCCGTGAGGGGGGTTCTACGGTTTGATGCGGTGGGCCGCAAGTGCTTTTTTCACAAACGTCATAATTTTTTCATCGAGGCGTTTTTCCAAGGTATTTGAGAGGGTTAGATTGCAGGAGTTGCGCCGCGCGGCCCGCTGGGGCAACTTTCTTTCCCGCCTCTCGCAGGGTCAACGACTAGATGTTGCGTTATCCACAGACCTGTCCACAAACGGCCCGCCATCGGGCATGGACTCACAGGTCGGAACACCCCCCGAACGGTAACACGACGCCCTCTTGCGACACATCAGAAGAGTCGTTCTGGCCGTAGAACCGACTCAATCACCCGAACAGCGCGACGCGGTTTTCACAAACTGCCCGGATTTCATGCAAGGATTCGCGTCACCCGCTCATGAACCTTGCAGGTCTTGTCTGCGGTGAACCCGGATCAGGCGCGGTTCACGCGGCGTGACACGGCCCCGAAGGGCAGGCGCAGCGCCAGCAGGATCACGATCGCGGCCAGATAGGCCAACGGTTCAAGCTGAAACCCTTTGCGCAGCATCACGAAATGCACCGCCCCCAGAAGCACCACGATATAGGTGAGCTTGTGCACCTGCCGCCAACGCGGCCCCAGCCGCCGCACCGACCAGTTGTTCGAGGTCAGCGCCAGCGGGATCATCGCCAGAAACCCGATCATCCCGATGGTGATATAAGGCCGCTTCACGATATCGGCCCAGATCCGCGCGGGGGCCTGCACATCCAGCACAAGCCAGACCAGCAGATGCAGCGCGACATAGGTAAAGGCCAGAACACCGATTGCACGGCGGAACCGCAGCAGGTTGATCCCGGCGTACCGCCGCAAGGGCGTGATCGCCAGACCCGCCACCAACAGCTGCAAGGCGAACAACCCCAACTCATGTTCCAGCGCCTTGATCGGCTCGACCCCCAGACCCCCGGTCAGGCCCAGATACAGAAACCATGGCGCAGGCAGCAGCCCCGCCACATAGACCAGCCACACGGGCACGCGGCGGACCGCGCCATTCACACGCTCCGCCAGCATCGCTCAGAAATTCTCGGTCAGGTTCATGCCGGCATAGAGGCTGGCCACCTCATCGGCATAACCGTTCATCATCAAGGTCGGCTCGTTGCGCGCAAACAGGCCACCGCCCACGCGCCGCTCGGTCGCCTGGCTCCAGCGCGGGTGATCCACCTCGGGGTTCACATTACTATAGAAGCCGTATTCGCGCGGCGCCGCCTTGTTCCAGCTTGTCGGCGGCTCCTTGTCGGTCAGGGTGATCCGCACCACCGACTTGATCGACTTGAACCCGTATTTCCATGGCACCACCAGCCGCATCGGCGCGCCGTTCTGGTTCGGGATGTCGCGGCCATAAATCCCCGTCGCCATGATGGTCAGCGGATGCATCGCCTCGTCCAGACGCAGCCCCTCGACATAGGGCCAGTCCAGCACGGGATAGCGCACGCCCGGCATTTCCTCGGGACGCAGCAACGTTTCAAACGCCACATATTTCGCCCCCGACTGCACGCCCGCCATCTCCAGCAGATCGGCCAGTTCGAACCCGTTCCACGGAATCACCATCGACCATGCCTCGACACAGCGGAAACGGTAGATCCGCTCCTCGACCGTCATCCGCGCCATGATGTCCTCGAAGGCATAGTCTCCGGGCTTGTCCACCATCCCGTCGATCTTGACCGTCCATGGCGCAATCGTCATGCGCCCGGCATTCTTGACCGGGTCACCCTTGTCGGTGCCGAACTCATAGAAGTTGTTATAGGTGGTGATCTCTTCCCATGTATTGGGCTTCAAGCCACCATCCTGCGCCCGGCCCGGCCCGGCCAGACCCGCCAGCCCAAGGCCAGCCACCCCCGCCAGCAGCGTGCGGCGGTTCAGATAGACGCTTTCGGGCGTCACATCGCGTTCGTGCAGATCGGATTTCCAACGATAGGCCATGCGCCCCTCCTATGACTTTATATACAGGCATGTATCCCGGCTTTGCCGTTTGGCAAAACCACATTGCCTCACAATGGCGTGGCCGGATTGTAACTTGGACGGATCTTGTTCATCGGGATCGACTCGCCATTGGCCTGCACCAGCCGCACATGCCGCCGCCGCATCAGGCGCGGCTCGGACACGCCGACGGAATGGGCGATGGTTTCCACCTCCTTGATGATCGAGGTGGCGTAATTGGCGACCTTGAGGAACTTGTCCTCGACCACCAGACCGCGCTGCAACTTGGGGTCATGCGTCGTGATCCCCGTGGGGCAGGTGTTCTTGTTGCACTTCAGCGCCTGGATACAGCCCAGAGAGAACATGAACCCCCGCGCCGAGGTGACGAAATCCGCGCCTGCACAAATGGCCCAGGCCACATCGGACGGGTTCACCAGCTTGCCGCTGGCGATGATGCGGATGCGTTCCTTCAACCCGTGCCGGTCGCGCAGATCGACGACCCGCACCAAAGCCTCGCGCAGAGGCATCCCCACAAGGTCGATCAGGGGCATGGGGGCGGCCCCCGTGCCACCCTCGCCGCCATCCACCGCGATGAAATCGGGGGCCGACTCCGCTCCGCGCGCATTGATCAGGGTGAACAGATCCTCCCACGCCTCGGACGAGCCGATCACCGTCTTGAACCCCACCGGCTTGCCCGTCACCTTGCGGATATGGCCGATCACGTCCAGCAAGCTCTCGAAACTGTCGATATCCAGATGGCGATTGGGCGAGACACTGTCCAAGCCCATCGGAATCCCCCGGATCGCCGCGATCTCGGCATTCACCTTCTCACCGGGCAGGATACCGCCCTTGCCGGGCTTGGCCCCCTGCGCCAGCTTCAACTCGAACATCTTCACCTGCGGATGATCCGACACCGCGCGCAGCCTTTCGTCGCTCAGGTTGCCATGCTCGTCCCGCACACCGTATTTGGCCGTGCCGATCTGATAGACGATGTCGCAGGCCCCGGTCAGATGAATGGGCGACAGCCCGCCCTCGCCCGTATTCAGCCAGATCCCCGCCTTGGCCGCCCCCCGGCTCAGCGCCTCGACCGCCGGGCGGGAAATCGCGCCGTAACTCATGCCCGAGATGTTGAAGATCGACTTCGCACGATACGGGATCGCCGCCGTCGGCCCGATGATCATCGGCTGCGTGACGGAAAACTGGTCATCCAGCGGCGGGAACACCGCGTTCACGAATATCGGCGTGCCGGGGATCGACAGATTCCGCGTCGATCCGAAGGCCACCGTATTACCCTGCCCCTTGGTGGCGTTGTGAACCCAGTCCCGCTGCGCCCGGTTGAAGGGCATCTCCTCGCGGTCCATGGCAAAGAAATACTGCCTGAAGAATTCGCCCAGCGAGGTGAACAGATGCCGGAACCGCCCGATCACCGGATAATTCCGCCGCACCGCATCCCCGGTCTGCACCTTGTCGGCGACAAAGAAGATCATCGCCATCAGCACCGCGATACCCAGAACCAGAACGAACAGCAGCGCCAGCAGCAAAAGCGCATTCATCGCGAAATCCATATATTCAATCCTTTTGATTTGTATCAAGGTAGCAGGTGGCACAGGCTCTAGACTGATGAGATAATGAGTCCGCGGCAAGACAGGTTCCTGCCACATACCGGCATGGCCGGACAGGTTCATGCCGAACAGGGGCCTTGCCCCAAACAGGAGGAGACCACGATGAGACAGCTCATGATCGGGATGTGCCTTGCGGCGCTGACGGCAACGACGGTTCAGGCCCAGGACATGGTGACCTATACCACGGACCAGCCCTTTGAAGACGTGATCTTCGGGCTGGAGAATGCGATCATCGACCAGGGTCTGGTGATCGACGCCACATCGCATGTGGGCGACATGCTGGAACGCACCAAGGGCGATGTCGGCTCGGATGTCACCATCTTCACCAAGGCGGATGTCTACAGCTTCTGTTCCGCCGCCGTGTCCCGCAAGGTGATGGAGGCGGACCCGATGAACATCGTCTTCTGCCCCTATGACATCTTCGTCGCCGTTTCGCCCGACACGCCGGATCAGACGATGATCGGCTATCGCACCTATCCCGAAGGCCCGATGCAAGAGGTGCAGGCCCTTCTCGACACCATCGCAAAGACCGCGATCGGGCAATGACGACCCACCCGTCAGGGGCGTGTTGATCACGCCACACTCGCGCGGGATCACAAGGTTATCACTGGAAATCGCGAAACGCCGTGGCTTAGCGCTGCGGCGTTTTTCGTCAAGCAGGACAGGCGGAAATCCCCGCTGAACCAATGTCGGATCTGGCGAGTAGTCCTAGTGTTGCCAATGCAGGCATCGACGACACATATACTGGAGATCATCATGTTCCGCAGAACTTATCTTGCCCTGACCGCAGCCGCGCTGATCGCGACCCCGGCCTTCGCTGACACCCATTCCAAGGATATCGTGGACACCGCCGTCGAGGCTGGCAGCTTCACCACGCTGGTCGCCGCCGTCGAAGCCGCCGGTCTGGTGGACACGCTCAAGGGCGAAGGCCCGTTCACCGTTTTCGCCCCCACGGACGAGGCGTTCGCCGCCCTGCCCGCCGGCACGGTCGAAGACCTGCTCAAGCCCGAGAACAAGGACCAGCTGACCGCGATCCTGACCTATCACGTCGTGCCGGGCAAAGTGATGTCCACCGACCTGACCAACGAGATGATGGCAACGACCGTGCAGGGCGGTGATCTGACGATCATGACCGAAGGCGGCGTGACCGTGAACGGCGCCAATGTGACCACCGCCGATATCGAAACCTCGAACGGTGTGATCCACGTCATCGACACCGTGATCATCCCCGAGTGATCGCACCCTGATCTCCCTCTCAGGGTGACCGGGAAGGGCGGGCCGCGATGCCCGCCCTTCTTGCTGCGCGCCCCACCGCGCGCCGCCTGACCACGAACCGCAACACCCCGTCTCCTGCCCCATACTGCCCCCAGCCGCAGGAGATGCCGATGAAGTTGACCGAAATCCCGCTCCGCGACATCGCGGCCGATATCCTGCCCCGCGACCGGACCCTTGCAGACCCGACAGCGCTGGACGATCTGATCCGCTCGATCACCGCCATCGGCCTGCGCCAGCCGATCGAAGTCTTCGGTCTGGTGCAGGAGGACGATCAGCCCCACCCCTATGGCCTGATCTCCGGGTATCGCCGCTTCATGGCCTTCCGCGCGATGGGGTATGAGACGATCCCCGCGCTGTGTTGCAACCCCGGCGATATTCCCGCAGCCCTGGCCGCCATGGTCACCGAGAACGAGGTGCGCGCCCAGATCTCCCCGTGGTAAAAAGGCCGCCTGATCCTGCGCCTGCTTGAGGAAGGCACCTTTCCCGATGCCGCCGGCGCTGTCGAAACCCTCTACCCCGCCGCCAGCCGCCAACAGCGCGCCCGGTTGCGCGGCTTCTTTCTGGTGGTCGATACACTGATCGACTCTCCCCTGCGCACGCCCGAGGCGCTCAGCACCGCCCGCATGGACCGCCTCGCCACCGCCCTGCGCCTTGGCGGTGGGCCTGCGATCATCGCCACGCTGGCCGCCAATGCCACCCCGGCCCATGGCCTGCCCCAGCAATGGGAGGCGCTGCGTCCGATCCTCAACACCATCCTGACCGAGCCGGACATCGGCCCCGACCGCAAACCCAACCGCCCGCGCCATAGCCTCACCCTGCATCAGGGCGTCACCCTCACCCGCGTGCGGGCCCCGAACGGCTGGATCATCCGCCTGACAGGACCGATGGCCAAGTCACCGGGTCTGGTCGATGATGTCTTCGATCTGGTGGAACGCTGGTTGCAACCCGAGGGGTAGAGGGGGCGTCAGACAGCCTCAGGATGAACACCGCATATATCCAGGCCCAGCCCTTTCCGTGCCAGCATCGATTGAAGCAGAAGTATCGCGACAGGGGCGTGGTGGGACAGATTGATCTGCACGGGCTGTCCCGTTCTTCTCCGAACATGGACGTGCGTTTCATCATATGACGCAATCAATTTCCAGAACCCGCTTTCCGGGTCTACTGCCCCGACCGCTCCAGCCCTCACCGCGCGGATCAGACTGACGGCACCAGTTCCGCCAGTCGCGCCGGATCGTTGGCCAACAGCCGCAGCGCCGAATCCGCCGCCTTGCTGATCAGAACATCCCCCGCCTCGTATTTCTGAAAGGCATTCGGCCCCCCGCCAATGATCCGCCCTGCATCGCGCTGTGTCAGGCGCAACCGCTTGCGAACCTGCCGGATCTGGTCCGGCGTCAGCAATCCGGCCTCGCGCGCCTTCATCCGTGTGATCGCACGGTCGGACACCTGCATATCCGCCGGATCATGAAGACCATTCTCTGCCGTCGGATCATCCGCAGGATACCAGCCGGGAAGGTCGATCACCTCTTGCTGCGACCGGAACGACAGCGTGACGCGGCGCACCCCGCGCAGCAGAACAGCGCCTGTTTCGGGATGCCGGCGCGGGCTTGCATCGCTGGACATGTCATTTCTCCTTGAAGGACGTGCAGGTGAAGGCGGTCACCACATCCCGCACGACCTTGATATAAATCTCATGGCCATCCGCCCGCCCGTGATAGACATCCATCCAGACAGAATGATCCTGATGGGTCGTCACCGACTTGTAGAAATCCCGGCGGGACAGCCCTTTGATGACGCGCATCATATCGGCGCGTGTCATCCCCATTTCGGCAGCACCACGCAAAGCGCCACTTGTAACACCCATGGTTGCCCCCGCTGCGGACTGGATCGCTGCAAGATCATAGGACGGTTTCTTCTTTTCCGTCATTTAACACCATAATGGTGTATTTTCAAGCGATGCCATCGCAGGTATCCGCATCTCTCTGGATCAATGAAACCCGCCACCCACAGCATCCTGTTTTCATTCATTCCCAAGGGATCAATACCCGCGCCCAGGCGATGCGCTCTGGCGACGCTAGCCCCCAATTCATTAAAATTTCCCTAACGTGGGCGTGTAACCCACTGAAATAAAACAGTCTGGAAAATGTCCCACGGTGGGACAGACCCAAAAGAAAGGGCCGCAGGGTCTCCCCTGCGGCCCCTGTTTCAGGTCGGATGACGGGCGTCAATGCAGAACGGCATCATCCGGTTTGGGTCGGTTCGACGCGGCGATGCGGTCCCCGATGATCAGCCCGTCCGGTCCGGCGGACACGGGCACGGTAGCCCCGTCCTTGACGTCACCCGCCAGCAGCATCTCGGCCAGAGGGTCCTGCAGCGCCCGCTGGATCACCCGCTTCAAAGGCCGCGCCCCGAACACCGGATCATAGCCTTCATCCGCCAGCCATGTCTTGGCGCTCGCGTCCAGCTCCAGCGCGATCTTGCGCCCTGCCAACCGCTTGAGCAGGCGGCGCAGCTGGATCTCGACGATCCCGTCCATATCCTTGCGCGACAGGCGGTCGAAGATGATCGTCTCGTCCAGACGGTTCAGGAACTCCGGCCGGAAATGTGCCCGCACCGCGTCCATCACGTCCCGCTTGGCCTCGGAAGCGTCTGACCCGTCGGGCAACTGGCTTAACGCCTGCGCCCCAAGGTTCGAGGTCAGCACGATCAGCGTCTGCTTGAAATCCACCGTGCGGCCATGCCCGTCGGTCAGCACCCCGTCGTCCAGCACCTGCAACAGCACGTTGAAGACATCCGGATGCGCCTTCTCGACCTCGTCGAACAGCACCACCTGATAGGGGCGGCGACGTACCGCTTCGGTCAGCACCCCGCCCTCGTCATAGCCGACATAGCCCGGAGGGGCACCGATCAGACGCGCGACCGAGTGTTTCTCCATGAACTCGGACATGTCGATGCGGACCATCGCGCTGTCATCGTCGAACAGGTATTCGGCCACAGCCTTTGTCAGCTCGGTCTTGCCCACACCCGTCGGCCCGAGGAAGAGGAACGAGCCCAGCGGGCGGTTCTCATCGTTCAGCCCCGCCCGCGCGCGCCGGACAGCGTTGGCCACGGCCTTGACGGCGGTGCGCTGGCCGATCACGCGGCGGCCCAGTTCTTCTTCCATCCGCAGCAGTTTATCCCGCTCGCCTTCCAGCATCTTGGTGGTCGGAATACCCGTCCAGCGTTCGACGACCTGCGCGATCTGTTCGGGGCGCACGGCCTCTTCGACCATGACGCCATCGGCACCGACTTCCTCGGCCTCGGCCAGCTTTTTCTCAAGCTGGGGGATCACGCCATAGGACAGCTCGCCCGCCTTCGCCAGATTGCCCTCGCGCTTGGCGATTTCCAGATCGGCACGGGCGCGGTCCAGCTGCTCCTTGAGGTCGCGGGCACCCGCCAGCTTATCCCGCTCGGCCTGCCATTTTGCCGTCATTTCGGCAGAGCGTTCCAGCAGTTCGGCCAGATCTTTTTCCAGCGTCGCCAGACGATCCTTTGAAGCCACGTCATCCTCCAGACGCAATGCCTCGGCCTCGATCTGCTTTTGCAGGATTTCGCGGTCCAGCGCGTCCAGTTCTTCGGGCTTGCTGTCCACTTCCATGCGCAGGCGGCTGGCGGCTTCGTCCATCAGGTCGATCGCCTTGTCGGGCAGGAAACGGTCGGTGATATAACGGTGCGACAGGGTCGCCGCCGCCACAAGGGCCGAGTCGCTGATCCGTACACCGTGGTGCAACTCATACTTTTCCTTGATGCCGCGCAGGATCGAGATCGTATCCTCGACCGTAGGTTCCGAGACCATCACCGGCTGGAAACGCCGGGCGAGGGCCGCGTCTTTTTCCACGTATTTGCGATATTCATCCAGCGTGGTGGCACCGACGCAGTGCAACTCGCCCCGCGCCAGAGCGGGCTTGATCAGGTTGGCCGCATCCATAGCACCATCGGATTTACCGGCACCGACCAGCGTGTGCATCTCGTCGATGAAGAGGATGATCTCTCCGGCCGCCGCCGTCACCTCGTTCAGGACGGCTTTCAGACGCTCCTCGAACTCGCCGCGATATTTTGCACCTGCGATCAGCGCACCCATATCCAGCGCCATCAGGCGTTTGTTGCGCAGGGATTCCGGCACGTCGCCGTTGACGATGCGCAGCGCCAGACCTTCGGCGATGGCGGTCTTACCCACGCCGGGCTCGCCGATCAGGACCGGGTTGTTCTTGGTGCGGCGGCTGAGGACCTGCATCGCGCGGCGAATTTCCTCGTCCCGGCCGATGATCGGGTCGATCTTGCCCTCCTCGGCGGCCTGCGTCAGGTCGCGCGCGAATTTCTTGAGGGCATCATAGCCTTCCTCGGCACTGGCCGTATCGGCGGTGCGCCCTTTGCGAATGTCGTTGATCGCCTCGTTCAGCTTCTGTGCGGTGACGGCACCTGTATCCAGCGCGTCCTTGGCGGGCGATTTGACCATGCAAAGCGCCATCAGGATGCGTTCGACGGGCACGAAGCTGTCCCCGGCCTTGGTGGCCAGTTTGGTTGCCTCATCCAGAACCTTGACGGTGATGTTGTCCAGATAGACCTGCCCGGCATCGCCCGACACTTTCGGGATCTTGCCAAGGGCCAGCGCCAGCGCCTCGGTCACGCGGGCGGGATTGCCGCCGCTGCGCTTGATCAGGTTGCTGGCCAGACCCTGATCGTCGTCCAACAAGGCTTTCAGGATGTGTTCCGGTGCCAGACGCTGGTGATTTTCGCGCATGGCTATGGTTTGGGCGGCTTGGATGAAACCGCGCGACCGCTCCGTGAACTTGTTCAAGTCCATGGTCTTTCTCCTTTGTTCAAGCGCCCGTGTGTTGCGGTGCCCGCCCCTGCGGCACACCCTGATCCGGGCCTCGGATCAAAGATGGTTGCGCAGCGCAACCTGTTCAAGTCCAAAGCGGGGGCAAATCTTCAGTCCCCGAAAAAGTCCGCAATTCATCCGTTCCGCGCCCCACTTCTGCCCTTTGCGGGCGATATGCAAAGGGATAGGGACAGAAATGGAGAAGCCATGTTCATCACGCAGATCGACATCACCGCATTGAACACCAATGATCACGACAGTCTGACGCGGGCCCATGTGGCGATTACGTCGGACAGCGGGCGCGTGCTGGTGGATTGCCATCTGCCGCTGGCGCAGATCGAGCCGACCGAGCACAGACATGCGCTGATGCATGAGGCGATAAGGCAACTACGCCGAATGCCCGAGTATCGCAGCGGCAAGCGCGAAATCCTGCTGGCAGACGGGCTGCTGGCCTGAGGATAGCACGTCTGGCGCTGGAGCGATTGGCAATCTCAAGTCTTGCCGGGGGGCGGGGCAGCGGGTAACACCGCGCGACCCCCCGGACCAGAGGATGCCCTGTCATGACCACAGCTGATGACCGCCTGATCGTTGCCCTTGATGTACCCAACGCGCTGGAGGGCCTGGCCTTGGCCGAGACGCTGGGCGATGCGGTCGGGTTCTATAAAATCGGGCTAGGGATGCTGACGGGTGGCGGGCTGGCACTGGCGAATGAGCTGAAGCAAGAGCACGGAAAGCGCATCTTTCTGGATATGAAGCTGTTCGACATCGGGGCCACGGTCGAGGCTGCCGTGCGCGGTCTGGCACACTATGATCTGGATTTCCTGACGGTGCATGGCGATCCGCATGTGGTGCGGGCGGCGCGGGCCGGTGTTGGTGGCAAGGCGATGAAGATTCTGGCGGTGACGATCCTGACATCGCTGGACCGCGCCGATCTGGATGCGGGGCTGATGAAGGCGGGGGATGTGACCGATCTGGTACTGGAACGGGCAGCGCGGGCCTTTGAGGCGGGGGCGGATGGTGTGATCGCCTCGCCCCAGGAGGCGGCGCTGATCCGGGCCTTGCCGGAGGCGGCGGGGCGGTTGATCGTGACACCCGGCGTGCGGCCAATGGGGGCGGACAAAGGCGACCAGAAACGGATCGCCACGCCCGCACAGGCGGTGACGGATGGGGCCGATCACATCGTGGTCGGCCGCCCGATCTGGCAGGCGGCCGATCCGCGACAGGCGGCGCTGGATATTCTGGAGCAGTTGCGCGGGGCGTGAACCGCCCCGAGCGTTTCAGTTGTCGTTGATATCGCGGTCCCAGATTTTGACCTGACCTTTGCGCACACCCATCAGGCGGCGCAGCGCGATCCATGAGATCAGCGAGGCAATCGCGAAGATCAGGATCAGCACGAAAAGATTGCCGCCCAGCACGCCGATCAGCAGCAAAAAGCCGACGAGGGCTGCGCCGATGGCAAAGCCCAGAAGGATGAAGCCGGGCAACATCACCTCGGCCACGGCCAGCGTCACGCCGATCACGATCCAGACCCACCATTCCTGCCAGAGGATCATCAGCTACGCCCTTTCAGCAGGCCGAAGGCATTGCCGAAGGCCTCGAACGCGGAGGCTGGCATGAGGATGGTCTGCTTGCCTTCGCCCACGGCGACGGCTTGCAGGGCTTCGACCTGTTTGAGCGCAACCTGATATTGCGCGGCTTCGATCCCGTTTTCCTTGATCGCATCGGCCACGACGCCTGTGGCATAGGCTTCGGCATCGGCCAGAACGCGGCGGGCCTTGGCCTGCTGTTCGGCGGCATAAAGATCGGCATCGGCAGCCAGTTCGACGGCGCGCTTGCGCCCTTCGGCCTCGGTCACCTGCGCGCGGCGGGCACGTTCGGCGTTGAGCTGTTGCAGCATGGCCGAGCGCGTGGCGGCATCAAGGTTGACGTCCAGAATTTCGGCCCGCGTCACCTCGATCCCCCAGTCATCGACCATGGCGACGACCTGATCGCGGATCTTGAGGATCAGATCAGCGCGGTTCGACTGCACCTGATCCAGTTCGATCTTGCCGATTTCAGAGCGCACGATCCCGGCGACGGTGGTGGCAATCGCGCCGTCCACGTCACGGATTCGGTAGACGGTCTTTTCCGGTTCGGTGATGCGGTAGAAGACAGACGTTTCCACCTTCACCAGCACGTTGTCCGATGTGATGGCGTCCTGTTCGGCGTTGGGAAGCTGGCGTTCCAGCACCGAGATGCGATGTGCCACGACATCGAGGAAGGGCACGATGAAGTTGATGCCCGGCCCCAGCACGGTGCGCAGACGGCCAAAGCGTTCGACCACATGCTTTTCCGATTGCGGCACGATCTTGATCGCCTTGTAGAGCGATACGATCACCAGAACGGCAAAGGCCAGAGATACGGCGTTGCCGCCCAGAAGGTCTGTCAAATTGTCTTCCATGAAATCCACTCCCAAAGATGCCGGCACAATAGCCTGATGTCCGGTCCAGGGGAATCCGTGATTTATCCCGTGTCACCGAGATAAAGGCGTAGCCTGTCCTGAAAATGCGGGATCGCCAGCTTGTCGGTCAGATAGGCCTGCGGCGTCATCAGCCGCCAGCCCTGCCCTTCGTTGCCGAAGGCCACATCGCGCGCCCGTCCGGACTCCAGATGGGCGGCGAAGAACCAGACCGGGCCGGACGTGCCCGCAAAGCGCCGTGCCCATCGCAGGGCACCGGGTGCGATGACCAGACCCAGTTCCTCATGGGTTTCGCGCAGGACACATTGGATGGGGCTTTCGTCCCCGTCGCGTCCGCCGCCGGGCAGGTCCAGATGGCCCGGCCATGGGATATCAGGGCGCGCGTCGCGCAGGATCACGGCCAGATGATCCCCAAGGAACAGCGCCAGCTTGGCCCCGACGAAATGGGGATCGGTGATATCGGTTTCCTGTGTCATTCCGCTTCTATATGATGAAACTTATCGCCTACCCATCCCCGTGTCCGGAATTTCCCCGATGTCCAGCCTGTGCCGCGACTGCCTGACCCGGTTCGACGCAGCCCCTCGCTGCCCGGCCTGTCGGAGTCCGCGACTCGTCAGTCATCCTGAGCTGGAGAGCCTGAGCATCGCGCATATGGATTGCGATGCCTTCTATGCGTCGGTCGAGAAACGGGACAACCCGGCGCTGGCGGACAAGCCCGTGATCATCGGTGGCGGGCGGCGCGGCGTGGTGTCCACGGCTTGCTATATTGCGCGGATCAAAGGGGTGCGCTCTGCGATGCCGATGTTTCAGGCGCTGAAGCTGTGCCCTGAAGCGGTGGTGATCAAGCCACGGATGCAAGCCTATGTCGATGCATCGCGCGCCATTCGCGCGATGATGGAGGAGTTGACGCCCGCCATCGAGCCCCTGTCGCTGGACGAGGCGTTTCTGGACCTGACCGGCACCGCGCGGCTGCATGGCGCGCCGCCTGCGGTGATGCTGGCACGGCTGGTGCGTCGGATGAAGACGGAGCTGGGTTTGACCGGGTCCATCGGCCTCAGCCATAACAAGTTTCTGGCCAAGGTCGCGTCAGACCTGAACAAGCCGCATGGGTTTTCGGTGATCGGGCAGGCCGATACGATGGCGTTCCTGCGCGGCAAGCCGGTCAGGATGATCTGGGGCGTGGGACAGGCGACGCAGGCGGCGCTGGAGGCAGCGGGTATCCGCAGTTTCGACGACCTGCTGCGCTGGGAAGCGCGGGATCTGACAGCGCGGTTCGGCACGATGGGGGACCGGCTGTGGCATCTGGCGCGGGGGCAGGACAATCGCCGCGTGTCGCGCGACAGCCCGATGAAATCCATCTCGAACGAGACGACCTTCAACGAGGACACGTCAGATCCTGACATTCTGGACGGCCATATCTGGCGGCTGGCGGAAAAGGTCGCGGACCGGGCCAAGGCCAAGGCCATTGCGGGGCGTGTGGTCACCTTGAAGCTGAAGCGCGCGGATCACCGCATCCTGACCCGCCGCCATGCGCTGCGCGATGCGACGCAATTGGCGGATCGGCTGTATCGTGAAGCGCGGGCGTTGTTCGATCAGGGACCCGAGGCAGGGCCTTATCGTCTGATCGGCGTCGGTCTGTCCGATCTGGTGCCCGAAACGGCAGCCGATCTGTCGCAGGACCTGCTGGACCCACAAGCCGCGGCGCGGCAGAAGGCCGAGCGGGCCACGGATTCGATCCGCGCCCGGTTCGGCGAGGAGGCCATTCTGAAGGGCCGTGCGTTGCGGTGATCCGCGCTATTCCGCCGCCAGTCGCTGTTCGCGGGCACCGATCTGGACGATGCGGGCGATGACGCCGGTCAGGATTTTCTGGAAGGTGGCAAAATTGCCATTCGGGCGGATCAGCTGTTCGTTCATGTAGAGCGAACGGTCCACCTCGATCTGAACCACATGTTGTTGGCGCGCGGGGCGACCATAATGTTGCGCGGTATAGGCCCCGGCAAAAGGCGCGTTGCGCGCGACGATCAGACCCGTGCCCTCGAACGCGGCTTCGATCTGGTCAACGACCCAGCCCGAGGCCGAGGCCCCGAAGCGGTCGCCCAGCACCACATCGGGCCGCCGCGCCCCGGAGCGGGCGATGCCGTCCATTGCCTCATGCGGCATGGAATGGCAATCGATCAGGATCGCCTCACCGAAGCGGCCATGCGCCTCGTCCAGCAGGCGTTGCAGGGTGGCGTGATATGGGCGCCAATAGCGGCTGATGCGGCCCTGCACCTCATCCAGATCAAGTTTGCCGCGATAGATGGCACGGCCACCTGCGACGACGCGCGGCACGACTCCAAGACCCGAGGCGATACGGGGATTGTGCGAAAGTCCGCGCACCCCGTCGATCAGGGCCGGGTCCAATTCATCCGCGCTGCGGTTCAGGTCGATGAAGGCGCGCGGTGCGCCGGCCAGAAGAAGCGGCGCGCCGAAACCGGGGGCTGCTTCGTAAAGACGGTCGACAAAGGCATCCTCGGACGTGCGAATCGTATGTTCATTCAGGACGGTACGGCGCAGAAAGCTCCAGCTATAGTCGCGCCCACTGTGCGGCGAGGCAAAGACGACGCTGCTGCGGGTCTGTTCGGGCCGGATCAGGTGATAGGCAACCGCTGTCATGTGATATCCTTGTTTCGGGTTCATCATAGCGCGATAAATCGGTTTGCCAAAAGCCCTTGATCCCGCTTCCGACTCCTTTTATAGACCACGAACCGGCGCGGAAATCCGCGCCCCTCTTCGTTTGGGGGGCAAGGCCTCTGTCCGGTATCATGGGTGATTAGCTCAGTGGTAGAGCACTTCGTTGACATCGAAGGGGTCACAAGTTCGAACCTTGTATCGCCCACCATGATTTCTCCATTCCGGTGACGGGATGTTTCGCTGGCCCCTCCGGGGGCCATTTCACCGTCCCGTCACAGGGGCATGGCTACCACAAGGCGCAAGGCCCGCGCCGCGACTGATAGGAGAAGACCATGAAGGTCAAGAACTCGCTCCGCTCGCTCAAGAACCGGCATCGCGACTGCCGTGTCGTGCGCCGCAAAGGCCGCGTCTACGTCATCAACAAGACACAGCGTCGGTTCAAAGCCCGTCAGGGTTGATCGAAGCGCGATCCAAATGAAAAGACCGCCCTTCGGGGCGGTCTTTTTGTTTGTGCAGGGGCGTGGTGCGGATCAGTCGTAAACGCGCTGATCCTCGATCACCTTGCCGTCATTGGGCAGGCTGCCGGGGGTCAGCAGTTCGATCTTGCCCTTCAGCTTGAGCACCTCGGCGACGGAGCTGGCGTAAGCGTCGGCGCTGCCGCCTGCGGCTTCAATCTGCACGGTCATCACGTCCATCTCGCCCTCGCGGCTGGCGATGACGCGGGCGCGGCTGATCTCGGCGTGTTTGGCGACAAGCTGCGCCACCTGTTCGGGGCGCACGAACATCCCCTTGATCTTGGTGGTCTGATCGGCGCGACCCATCCAGCCCTTGATGCGTGTATTGGTGCGTCCGCAGGGGCTGATACCCTCCATGACGGCGGACAGGTCGCCCGTTGCGAAGCGGATCAGCGGGTAGTCGGGGTTGAGCGTGGTCACCACGACCTCGCCCACCTGACCGGGCGCGACAGGATTGCCGGTGCCGGGGGTCACGATCTCGACGATGACACCTTCATCGACGATCATCCCCTCCTGTGCGGCACTTTCATAGGCGATGTTGCCCAGATCGGCGGTTGCATAGCATTGCAGACAAAGGATGCCGCGATCGGCATATTCCTTGCGCAACGAGGGGAAAAGCGCCCCGCCCCCGACCGCGGCGCGGGTAATGGCCAGCGTCACGCCCATCTCATCCGCCTTGTCGAGGATCACCTTGAGGTAATCCGGCGTTCCCGCATAGGCGGTCACACCCACGTCGCGGCTGGCGGTTACCTGCAATTCGGTCTGGCCGGTGCCGGCGGGCAGGACAGCAGCGCCGACCGCGCGCGCGCCGGATTCGAAGATCATCCCCGCAGGTGTCAGGTGATAACCGAAACAGTTCTGCACGATATCGCCACGCCCGATGCCGCAGGCATGCAGGAAACGGCCCATCCGCCACCAGTCATGCTCGGTGCCGCCGGGTTCATAGATCGGACCGGGGGACTGGAAGATATGGGCAAAGCCGCTGGCGGGCCGTGTCGTCAGCCCACCGAAAGGAGCGGCCCCGGCCTGCGCGCGGCCCAGATCCGATTTCCGCAGCACCGGGAGCCTTGCCAATGCCTCGACCGAGGTGATGCTGGAAGGATTCACCCCATCCAGCGCACCGGCATAGCCGGGCAGCGCCTTGGCCCGTGCGATCTGGTCCGGCAAGGCCTTGGCCAGTGCCGCCGCGCGCTCATCAGGGCTGCGGGTTTCAAGCTCATCAAAATAGCGGGTCATGGCAGACCTTTCGCAAAAGAACCAATCTGTGGAGTGCCGCCCGAGTCGTCAGCTCAGCCAGCGTTTGCGGCGGCGGTAGGAGCGCACGTCGCGGAAGGATTTGCGGCCCTGTTCAGAGACACCCAGATAGAACTCCTTCACATCCGGGTTCTCGCGCAGATCGGCGGCGGGGCCGTCCATCACGACGCGGCCCGATTCCAGAATATAGCCGTAATGGGCAAAGCGCAGGGCCACGTTGGTGTTCTGTTCGGCCAGAAGGAAGGTATTGCCCTCTTTCTCGTTCAGGTTCTTCACGATGGTGAAGATCTCTTCGACCAGCTGCGGTGCAAGACCCATGCTGGGTTCGTCCAGCAGAATCGTCTCGGGGCGGCTCATCAGGGCGCGGCCGATCGCCGTCATCTGCTGCTCGCCACCCGAGGTATAGCCTGCCTGGCTTTTGCGCCGCTCTTTCAGGCGGGGGAAATAATCATAGACCATCTGGAGATCCGCCTCGATGGCCCCTTTGCCGTCCTTGCGCGTATAGGCGCCGGTCATCAGGTTTTCCTCGACGGTCAGGTGTTCGAAGCAATGCCGCCCCTCCATCACCTGGATGACGCCTTTCTGCACCAGATCGTTCGGGCTCAGATCCTGCACGCGTTCGCCGCGATAGGTGATGCTGCCCTTGGTCACCTCGCCGCGTTCGGAGTGCAGCAGGTTCGAAATGGCCTTGAGCGTGGTGGTCTTGCCCGCGCCGTTGCCACCCAGAAGCGCGGTGATCCCGCCTTTGGGCACCTTAAGCGACACGCCCTTGAGCACGAGGATCACGTGATTGTAGATCACCTCGATATTGTTGACCTCAAGAAGGGTCTCGTCGGTCCGGCCTGCGTCCAGCATCATTCACGCTCCGTTAAGGTTAACGCGCCCACCTTTTGGAAGAGCAGCGTTCAGGCTTCTTCTTGCTTCAAATATCCGGGTGCTGCGGGCAGCCGAGAGAGCTGCCCGCAGTTCGTCGCGCTTATTCGCAGCGCGGGGTGATGTTGGCTTCGGCGGCGTAAGCAGCCGAATCTTCCTCGATCAGCGGGTTCAGGACGTCCTGATCCGACTGGAAGAAGTCGGTGATCATCTTCCACTCGCCAGCAGCGGCATCCCACTGCTTCACGGCGCCAAAGCCGTCACCGCCATGGTTTTCACAGGAGACGCTGAAAGTCGGGCCGAAGTTCGGCAGGCCGAGCGCGGCCATCTTTTCTTCGGTGATCTCAAGCGCTTCCATACCGTCACGCATCATCGCAGGGGTGATCTGCGCGGTGCCATGGATGCCCTGTGCTGTCTTGGCAGCCTCAACCGCCAGCATTGCAGCATACAGACCACGGTTGTAGAGCACCGTGCCCATCTGGTCGCCTGCGCCGGCCGCTTTGCCTGCGTCCTTCACGTATTTCTGAAGGTCGGCATAGAGCGGATAGTCAGAGCCGAGGTTGTGGAAGGTCAGCGCCTTGTAGCCGTTGGCACCTTCACCAGCGGGCAGCACGTCGTTTTCCGAACCCGACCACCAGATGCCGATGAAGTTCTCCATGGGATAGCGGATGTTCACGGCTTCCTGGATGGCGACCGAGTTCATCACGCCCCAGCCCCACATCAGGACATAGTCCGGACGCTCGCGGCGGATCTGCAGCCACTGGCTTTTCTGTTCCTGGCCTGGGTGATCGACCGCCAGCAGGGTCAACTCATAACCGTGCTTCTTGGCCAGTTCTTCCAGCGTGCGGATCGGTTCCTTGCCATAGGCCGAGTTGTGATAGACGAGCGCGATCTTCTTGCCGCTGATGTCGCCGTTGTTCAAATCGAGGATATGCTTGATCGCGATGGAGGCCCCATCCCAATAGTTGGCGGGATAGTTGAAGATATGGCTGAAGACCTTGCCGTTCTTGGCGGAGGTCCGGCCATAGCCCATGGTGTGCATGGGGATGTCATCGGCGGTTGCCTTGGGGATCAGCTGATAGGTGATCCCTGTGGACAGCGGCTGATACACCAGAACGCCCTGGCCCTTGGTGGCCTCGTAGCATTCCACGCCTTTTTCAGTGTTATAGGCGGTTTCGCATTCCACCAGGTTGATGCGCTCGCCGCCGATGCCGCCGTCACGCTCGTTCATCAGGGTGAAATAATCCTGATAGCCATCGGCAAAGGGGATGCCGTTCGCCGCATAGGGTCCTGTGCGATAGCTGAGCGCCGAGAAGGTCAGGTCGGCCATCGCCGGGGCCGCGGCCATCATGGCCGCGGTTACCGCAGTGATCAGTTTCAGTTTCATCGGGTTATCCTCCCTTGGTTTTTCCGATGGTGGTGTCCGAAGGCGAGCCTTCGAATAGATTGCCTTGCCCCCGCCCTAGTGCGGGAAGGGCCAAAGCCGCAATTTTTCCTTGGTCACGCGCCAGAGCTGCGCAAGGCCGTGCGGTTCCGCGATCAAAAAGATCACGATCATTGCGCCGACGATCATGAATTCCAGATGCGCGGCAAGGTCGGTGGGCCAGCCGAGGCCACCCACGAGGAAGTTCTTGAGGAACACCGGCAAGAGCACGAGGAAGGCCGCCCCTGCGAACGAACCGAAGATCGAGCCAAGGCCGCCGATGATGACCATGAACAGCACGAGGAATGATTTCTGGATGCCGAAGGCCTCGCCCACCTCGACCGCGCCGAGGTAGATCGCAAAGAACAGGGCGCCCGAGATGCCGACGAAGAAGGACGATACGCCGAAGGCGCTCAACTTGGCGCGCAGCGGGTCCACCCCGATGATCTCGGCGGCGATGTCCATGTCACGGATCGCCATCCATTTGCGCCCGAAGGAGCCGCGGGTCAGGTTGCGTGCGATGATTGCGCAGGCGGCAAGGAAGACAAGGCAGAAAAGATACATCGCCCAGGCCGGTGCGTTGGGTCCCGAGATCGCCACGCCGAACAGGCCGCGCTCGGGGGCCGAAATCTGACCCGAGGCCGAGTAGTTGTAGAACCAGGACACGCGGTTGAACATCCAGACCAGGAAGAACTGCGCGGCCAGCGTCGCCACGGCCAGATAGAATCCCTTGATCCTGAGCGACGGCAGGCCGAACAACAGCCCCACCAGCGCGGTCATCACGCCACCCATCAGCACGCTGAAGAAGATGTTGAATTCGGGCAGGCGGAACAGCAATTCGCCGCCCCACCAGATATCCACGCCGGTCATGAACTTGTAGCAGGAATAGGCGCCCACCGCCATGAAACCGCCGGTGCCAAGGCTGACCTGTCCACAATAGCCGACAAGGATGTTCAACCCGATCGCCGCGATGGCATAGATCAGGAAGGGCATGAAGACCGCGTTCACCCAGTAATCGTTCAGCACGAAGGGGATGATTGCGAAGGCGATGAACAGCACCGCATAGTAACGGTAGCGGTCGAATTTGATCGGGAAGGTCTGGTTGTCATCCACATAGGATGTCTTGAAGTCGCCTGCCTCACGGTAGAACATCTGCCCTTACCCCTCTTCGCGGATTTTCGACATGTGGCGCACGGACGGCGTCGCATGTGACAGTTTCAGATAGGCGATGACGCCCGTGACGAAGCCCAGTCCAGCCAGAAGGCTGGCGGTGGTGATCTGCGAGGTCGTCAGGTCCCCGGCGGTCAGGGCCAGATATCCAAAGGCCCAGAACCCCGACCAGGCGACGACATTGATGATGGCGATCAGCTTGCGCATCGTCAGACCCTTTCGATGATCTTTTCGCCGAACAGACCCTGCGGCCGGAACACGAGGAAGATCAGCGCCAGCACATAGGCGAACCAGTTTTCGGTGGCGCCGCCCATCATGCCGCCCAGCGTGAATTCGAACAGCTTTTCACCCACGCCGATGATCAGCCCGCCCACGATGGCACCCGGGATCGAGGTGAAGCCGCCCAGCATCAGCACGGGCAACGCCTTTAGCGCCATCAGCGAGAGCGAGAATTGCACCCCTGATTTCGCGCCCCACATGATGCCTGCGACCAGCGCCACGAAGCCCGCGATGGACCAGACGAGGATCCAGATGAAGTTCAGCGAGATTCCCACGGACAAGGCGGCCTGATGGTCATCGGCCACCGCACGCAGAGCGCGACCCTGCTTGGAATACTGGCTGTAGAGCGTGAGCGTGACCACGAGGATCAGCGCCACGATCGAGGCCACGATATCGAGATTGTCGATGAAGAAGCCGTAGCCGAAAAGGTTGAACGTCACTTCATCCAGCGTGGCGTTCATGCCTTGCGGCAGGCCGACATCCAGCGTCTTGAGCTGACCGCCCCACATCAGATCGCTGAGACCTTCAAGGAAATAGGCCAGACCGATGGTCGCCATGAACAGGATGATCGGTTCCTGATTGACCAGATGCTTGAACACGAAGCGGTTCACGGCCCAGGCCAGGAAAACCATGACCCCCATGGTCAGCAGGATCCCCAGAAGGGCCGGAATGTGCCAGCCGAAATGATGCACATTGGTGCCGAAGATCGCGTTGATCAGGTGGCTGAAGGGCACCTGACCGTCCATGATCCCCACCAGCGTGGCGGCGGCGAAGAGGGCCATCACGCCCTGGGAGTAGTTGAAGATGCCGCTGGCCTTGTAGATCAGCACGAAACCCAGCGCCACCAGCGCATAGAGAACCCCGGCCATCAGGCCGTTCAGGATCACTTCCAGCGCGAAGAAAAGTTGTTCAGGCATGGGGCACACTCCCTGCGAAACCGTGGATCGTGGTGACGGGTTTGGTCGTAAGGGGCTCAGTCATGGGCCACCCCCAGATAGGCATCGATCACCGCCTGATTGTTGCGCACCTCGTCGGGTGTGCCATCGCCGATCTTCTTGCCGTAATCCATCACGACGACGCGGTCGGACAGGTCCATCACAACGCCCATATCGTGTTCGATCAGCGCGATGGTGGTGCCGAATTCGTCATTCACATCAAGGATGAAGCGGGACATGTCCTCTTTCTCCTCGACGTTCATCCCTGCCATGGGTTCGTCCAGCAGCAGAAGCTTGGGCTCGGCGGCCAAGGCGCGCGCCAGTTCGACGCGCTTCTTGAGACCGTAGGGCAGACGCGCCACGGGGGTCTTGCGGATCGCCTGAATTTCCAGAAAGTCGATGATCTTTTCCACTACTTCGCGGTTCTCGACCTCTTCCTTCTCGGCGGCCCCTTTCCAGATCGCCTGCGCGACCATGCCCGTTTTCATATGCGTCAGACGGCCGGTCATCACGTTGTCCAGAACGCTCATCCCTTCGAACAGGGCGATGTTCTGAAAGGTGCGGGCGATGCCCTGCTGGGCCACCTGATAGGGTTTCATCGGCGGGCGCTTTGCACCCCGAAACCAGACCTCGCCTTCCTGCGGGACGTAGAAGCCCGAGATCACGTTCAGCATCGAGGATTTGCCCGCACCATTCGGGCCGATGATCGCGCGGATCTCGCCTTCGCGGATATCGAAGCTGATATCGGTGATCGCCTTCACGCCACCAAAACGCAGCGTGATGTTCTTCATCTCCATCAACACGCCACCGATCTGGCGGCCGTCAGCGGTGGTGTAACCTTCCGTGCTCATCTGGTTCATTCTGCTGCCATCTTCTGCGTGGTGTCCGGTTGCACCGCTGCGTCGCGGATTTCGAGCGTCGCGCTGATGTATCCCTTGCGCCCGTCCTCATAGGTGACTTCGGTCCGGGTGCTGATCCGCTCTGATCCGTCATACAGCGCGGTGATCAGATCGTTATACTTGTCCTCGACGATCCGGCGGCGGACCTTGCGGGTGCGGGTCATTTCGCCGTCATCGGCGTCCAGTTCCTTGTGCAGGATCAGGAAGCGGTGGATCTGACAGCCCGACAGGATCGGATCTTCGGCCACCGAGCGGTTGACCTCCTCGACATGGGACTGGATCTGATCCAGCACCTTCGGGTGACCGGCCAGTTCCTGATAGGAGGAATAGCCGATGTTGTTCCGTTCGGCCCAGTTGCCTACGGCGCTGAGGTCGATGTTGATGAAGGCCATGCAACGATCGCGGCCATTGCCGAAGACCACGGCTTCAAGGATGTTGGGATAGAACTTCAGCTTGTTCTCGACGTAGTTGGGCGCAAACAGGCGGCCATCGGCCATCTTGCCCACGTCCTTGGCGCGGTCGATGATCCGCAGATGCCCTGAACTTTCTTCGATGAAGCCCGCATCGCCCGTGGCGACCCAGCCTTCGGCATCCTTGGTATCGGCGGTGCTTTCGGGGTTCTTGTAGTAACATTCGAAAACGCCGGGGCTGCGGTAGTAAACCTCGCCATTGTCGCCGATCTTCAGCTCGACCCCCGGTGCTGGCACACCCACGGTATCCGAGCGCACCTCGCCATCGGGCTGCATGGTGATGAACACCGTGGCTTCGGTCTGGCCGTAAAGCTGCTTCAGGTTGATGCCAAGGCTGCGGTAGAAATCGAAGATCTCGGGGCCGATCGCCTCACCGGCGGTATAGCCGATGCGGACACGGCTGAACCCGAGCGTGTTCTTGAGCGGGCCATAGACCAGGATGTTGCCCAAGGCATATTTCAGACGGTCCATGAACCCGACGGGCTTGCCGTCCAGAATCGACGGGCCCACCTTGCGGGCATGGGCCATAAAGGTGTCGAACAGCCATTTCTTCATGCGGCTGGCGTCTTCCATCCGGATCATGACGCTGGTCAACTGGGTTTCGAACACGCGAGGCGGGGCGAAGTAGTAGGTCGGCCCGATTTCGCGCAGGTCGGTCATCATGGTTTCGGCGCTTTCGGGGCAATTCACGCAGAAGCCCGTCCAATAGGCCTGCCCGACCGAGAAGATGAAATCGCCCACCCATGCCATCGGCAGATAGGCCAGAATTTCCTCGCCCGGCCCGAGATTGTCGAACTCTGAAGAGTTCTGAGCGCTTTCGATGATGTTGCGATTGCTGAGGACCACGCCCTTGGGTTTGCCCGTGGTGCCCGAAGTGTAGAGCATCACGCAGGTCGAGGTCAGGTCCAGCTTGGCGCGGCGCCGCTCGAGTTCGGGCGTCAATTCATCGCGCGCGGCATGGCCTTGTTCCTGCACATGTCTGAAGTCATGCAGGTGGGAGTGGTCGTATTTCCGCAATCCGCGGGGATCGAGATAGATCATATGTTCGAACTGGTGCAGGCGATCCTGAATCTCGATCACCTTGTCGACCTGTTCCTGATCTTCGGCGATCACGAAGCGCGCGCCGCAATGGTCCAGCACATAGGCCATCTCTTCGGCGGCCGAGTCCTGATAGAGCGGCACGGGAACCGCGCCCACGGATTGCGCCGCGACCATCGACCAATACAGTTGTGGCCGGTTGCTGCCGATGATGGCGATGAAATCACCCTCATTGACACCAAGGTTGATCAGGCCGCGGGCCAGATTGTTCACTTCGCGTTGAACATCCTTCCACGTCCATGTCTGCCAGATGCCGAATTCCTTTTCACGGTAAGCGGGCTTGTCCGCGAACCGTTGGGCGTTGCGCTGCAACAGCGCCGGTATGGACGTGTGTCCACCGGTCGCCTGTGACGACTGTGCCAAATCTATTCCTCCCTTGTGCCCGTTCTCCCTCCGGGCCGGTGACCACCTTGAGCGGCGATTCTTTACCGATCTTTGATGGTGCACCCCTTACGCTCTACGTCAACTTTTTCCTGATGATTTCCCAATTGTTACGAATTGTAACAGGACGATTCGCGGCCCTTGGCCCTAGGCGGGCGCGTCGCGGAGTGTTAGCCATGTCCCACCAGAGGGATGATCATGAGCACGGGACAGATTGATACATCGGCAATGACCATGGCCGGGCTGAACCTGATCCAGCAGGCCTTGTCGATCTATGACAGCGATTTGCGGCTTGTGGTCTGCAACCGCCCCTTCCGCGAGATGTTCGGCCTGCCTCCGGAACTGACCACGCCGGGGGCCGCCTTCGAGGACACGATCCGCTTTCTGGCCAGCCGGGGTGAATATGGGCCGGTCGAGGATCTGGACGCTGCGGTGCAGATGCGTGTCGAACAGGCCCGCGCCTTTGAGCCGCATTACATGGAGCGCCTGCGCCCGGACGGCCGCAGCATCAGCGTCGAAGGCTCGCCCCTGCCGCAGGGGGGCTGGGTGACGGTCTACACCGATATCACCCGCACCAAGCAGCAGGAGGCGTTGCTGCGCGCCCGGTCGGCCGAGTTGAGTGACAAGGTGCTGTCCTATGCCGAGGAACTGAGCGCGACCAACCGCAAGCTGGAGGCGACGGTCACGGCACTGGAGGAGGCCAAGCGCCAGCTGACCGAAACCGAAGCGCGCACCCGTCTGACGACCGAGATGATGCCGGCCCATATTTCGCATGTGGGACGTGACCGGTGCTATACGTTTTCGAACCGCAAGCTGGGGGTGGTGATGCCGGGGCGTCCGGCGAATATCCTTGGCCTGCCGATCCGCACCGCTTTGGGCGAGTCTGCCTATGCCGCGATCCAGCCGCATCTGGATGCCGCTTTCTTCGGCACGCCCTCGGTTTTTGAGTTCAACGACGAGGAAAGCTCGCGCCGTATCCGCGCGGCCTTTACCCCGGATCGTGCCCCGGATGGGCAGATCAACGGGGTCTATATCCTGTCGATGGACGTGACCGAGGAAACGCAGGCCCGCAGCGCCCTGCAACAGACACGGCGGCGAGAGATGGCGGCGCAACTGACCAGCGGGATGGCGCATGATTTTTCGAACCTGCTGACGATCATCCTTGGCAGCCAGTCGCGTCTGCAACGGATGAGCCTGCCGCCTGATGCGCGCGATCTGGTGACGGCAACACTATCCGCAGCCCATCGCGGCGGCGCGCTGCTGAACCGGATCGCCGATATCACCGGCGCGCGGGAATGGCACCCCGCACCGGCCGATCTGCGCGCGGTGCTGGCTGATCTTGACACGCTGGCCGCCCCTGCGCTGCCGCCGGGGATCACCCTGACCATCCGCAATGACATCGCCCATGACGCGCTGATGCTGGATACCGGCATGTTGCAGGATTCGCTTCTGAACCTGATCCTGAACGCGCGCGACGCTTGTGGCGCGGCGGGTGAGATCATGCTGGATGTCACGGCGCTGCAGGATACATGGGCCGAGTTCACTGTCAGCGACACCGGCCCCGGATTTTCCGAGGCGGCGCTGGAACATGCCTTGGAGCCCTTCTTCACCACCAAGGGCGGCGAAGGCACGGGTCTGGGGCTGGCCATGGTCTATGACATGGTCAAGCTGGCCGGAGGCCGTGTCTGGATCGGCAATACCGAGAGCGGTGGACAGGTTCGGCTGCGCTTGCCGCTGCGCCCCTCGGCCCTGCCGCTGGTGCCGGGGCTGGTGCTGCTGGTCGAGGACAGCCCCGACCTGCGCGCGGGCATCCGCGAGATGCTGCGCGATCAGGGGCATGCGGTGATCGAGGCCGCGACCGTGGAGGAAGCACTGGCCCTGTTGGCGCAACTGCCTGATATTTCGCTGATCCTGTCGGATATCACGCTGGAAGGGGATGCCACCGGACTGGACCTTCTGGGCCGTCTGCCCGAGGGGCATCCACCTTGCCTGCTGATGACCTCCTTGCCGCCCGATCATCCCTGTCATGTCGCCGCGAGCGCGCAGGTTCCGGTGCTGACCAAGCCCTTCACAGCCACAGGCCTGCATGCCTTTCTGCAAAGGGGGGCTACGCCGGAATGACCGCGCCTCTTGTCACGATTCTGGACGATGAACCGGCGATCCGGAACATGCTGGCCCATGCGCTGACCGAGGCTGGGTTCCGCACGATGAGTTTTGGGCGCGCCACGGAGTTCGAGGCGGCATTGAAAACCGCGACGCCGGATATCTGTCTGGTCGATCTGTCCCTGCCTGACCGGGACGGGCTGACGCTGGTGCATCGGCTGGCGCTGGAACAGGGGGCGGTTGTCATCATCATCTCGGGACGCGCGCAGGTGCAGGATCGCGTGACGGGGCTGGAACTGGGGGCAGATGACTACATCATCAAACCCTTCGATCCTGCCGAGGTCGTGGCCCGTATCCGCGCCCGCCTGCGCCGCGGGCAGGTCACGACCCAGACCGGCCAGACCGCGCGCTTCAACGGCTGGACCGCGCATTTCGACAGCTACACGCTCAGGGATGAGAGTGGAGCCGAGACACCCTTTTCCCATGCCGAGGGCGAGGTGCTGCGCCTGTTTCTGGAGCGGCCCAAGCGCTTGATCTCACGCGCGATGATGCAGGAAATTCTGGGCGGGGCGGCAGGCGACAGTTTCGACCGGGCGATGGATGTGCGCATCTCTAGGCTGCGCACCAAGCTGCGCGAGGACCCCAAGAACCCGCGCCTGATCAAGACGATCTATGGCGCGGGCTATATCTTTGTGGGTGATGTGGTCTGGACCGGATAGGTCAGGACCGGGGTTCCACCCCGGACCCCGGGATATTTCCGGCAAGAAGAAGCTTCAGCGGGTCTTTGCCAGATCGGGGAGCGCGGCAGCCATGACGTGAAGCCCGGTCAGCAAGTCGTCTTCTGCTGTATCTTCGGCGAAGGCGTGGCTGATCCCATTGATGGACGGCACGAACATCATCGCGGCGGGCATCAGGGCCGCGACATTGGTTGCGTCGTGCAACGCGCCGGATTGCATCTCGCGCCAGCGGCCGGGAACGTGGGATTCAGCGGATTTGCCCAATGCGGCGCGGAAGGACGGGTCCATTGCCACGGATTCCAGCCCCAGCATGTCCGAGAAGGACAGGCTCATGCCATGGGCGGCGGCGATTTCGGCAACGGTGTCGCGGATCACATCCTCCATCCGCTTGAGGCGCGCCGTGTCGCCGTCGCGCCATTGCATCGAGAATTCCACCCGCCCCGGCACGATGGAATGGGCCCCGGGATGCAGGCTGACATGACCGATGGTCCAGACGGACTGCGGTGTCACGATGTTGCGCAGACGGTCGTTCAGCGCGGCGTTGAAGGCCGAGAGTGCCTGAAACGCGTCGCGGCGGCGGTGCATGGGTGTGGTGCCCGCGTGGTTCTGCTCGCCCTCCATCGTGATGGTCATGTCGCGGATGCCGACGATGTCGGTGACCACCCCGACGGCCTGCCCGGATTCATGCAGCCACGGCCCCTGTTCGATGTGACATTCGACAAAGCCGGTGAAGCGTTTGGGGTCGATGGGTTCGCCCGTCAGATGCGCCATCGCGGCCCGCGCCGCCGCAAAGGTGACGCCTGCGCTGTCGGTCAGGGTATCGGCACGCGCCAGCGGAAGTTGCCCCGCCCAGATCGCGCTGCCGGTGGTGACACCGAAGCGGCCTTCTTCGTCCTGGAAATTGGCGACCGAGACAGGCGGGCCGCCAGCCTCCTGCGTGGAACGGGCGATTTCGAGGGCGATGACGACACCCAGCGCCCCGTCGAGCCACCCGCCTTCGGGTTGGCTGTCGCTATGCGATCCCATCAGAAGGGAACGTCCGGGGGCAAGACCGAAGAGGTTTCCCACCGCATCGAAGCGCGGCTCCAGCCCCGCGTCGCGCATCCGCCCTGCAAGCCATTCGCGCGCAGCGATATCGGCTGCGGAATAGGCCGGGCGGACCACGCCCTTTCCGATTCCTGATGCCCCGAACTGCCGCAGATCATGCAGATCCTTGAGAAACCTTTCGCCATTCACCTGCATCCGACGCCCTTTCCTGTCTGTCGGCTGTTACACAATCTTCATCCGCCGGGGATGTCCAGTGCGCGGCTTGGCGGTTGCGCTGCCGCCGGTGCTGGCCTAGGTCTGCGGCGCAGTCAGATGGAGAGGCGGATGTCGCAGATCACCCTTGTCCGGCATGGACAGGCCCAAACCGGGGCACGGGACGAACATGGCTATGACAAGCTGAGCCCCCTTGGCCATCAGCAGGCGGCGTGGCTGGGCGAGCATCTGACCGAGACGCGCGAGCAGATCAGCCGCGTCTATTGCGGCACGCTGATCCGGCATCTGGAAACAGCCGCCGCTATGGGGGCTGGGCAATATGCCGAGATCGTGCAGGACCCGCGGCTGAACGAGATGGAATTCTTCACGCTGGCGCAGCTTTACGGAACGCAACACGGCGCGGCCCTGCCCGACTCGCGCGAGGGTTTCGTCAGCTACATGCCGCGTCTTCTGGCTGCGTGGGAGGCGGACGAGATCGACAGCCCGCCCGAAACATTCGCCGATTTCACGGCACGGGTGACCGATGCGATCACCGAGATTGCGGGGGGACGTGGTCCTGCGCTGGTGGTGACATCGGGTGGATTGATCGGGATGGTGCTGCGGCAAACGATGGGGTTGGGCACGCCTGCCTTTGCGCGGGCCTGCATTGCGATCATGAATACATCCGTGCACCGCTTGCATCGGCTGGGCAGTGATATGGCGCTGACCCAGTTCAACGCAGTGCCGCATCTGGACCGGCCCGACCGGCAATACGCACAAACGCATCTTTAAGACGCTCTTGGCCTTGTCTATGGTGCGGGCCAATTCACCTGCTGAAAGACCTGAACATGACACATCTGTGGGTGCGCGCCGAACAGCGCGCCAATGAGGAACGGGTCGGCCTGACTCCCGAAGGTTGTGCCGCGCTGATCAAGGCCGGTGTGCGGGTCACGGTCGAGGACAGCGATGTCCGCGCGATTCCGATCGAAGGGTATCGCCGCGCTGGCGCCAATATTGCCGCGCAGAACGCATGGCCCGGTGCGCCTGCAGATGCGATCATCTTCGGCCTGAAGGAACTGCCCGAGGATGGAACACCTCTGTCGCATCGTCACATCATGTTCGGCCATGCCTTCAAGGGACAACCGGCCGGGCAAGAGTTGCTCAAGCGGTTCAAGGCCGGGGGCGGCACGCTTTACGATCTGGAATATCTTGTCGATGCGAACGGCCGCCGGGTCGCGGCCTTTGGTTATTGGGCGGGATTCGCGGGGGCTGCTGTCTCGCTGAAATGCTGGATCGCGCAGCAGAGGGGCGGAATCTGCGGGCCGATCGGGGTTTATGCCGGGCGTGACGCCCTGGTGGCGGACCTGACCCAAGAGATGCGCAGCATCGCGCAGGACCGTCCCCGCGCCATCGTCATCGGTGCGCTGGGGCGTGTGGGCACCGGCGCATCCGACCTTTGCGAGGCGATGGGACTGCAAGTCACGCGCTGGGACATGGCCGAGACCGCCAGCGGTGGGCCGTTCCCGCAGATCATGGAGCATGAGATTTTCCTCAACTGCATCCTCGCCCGGCCCGGCACGCCCGTGTTCGTGCCCGCGAGCGCGCCGACCGATCCGCGCAATCTGACGGTGATCGGCGATATCGCCTGCGACCCGACCAGTGATTTTTCTCCGATCAAGGTCTATGATCGCACGACAACATGGGCGGAACCCGCCTTGCGCGTGCATGATGCGCCACCGCTGGACGTGACCGCGATCGACAATCTGCCCTCGATGCTGCCGGTGGAAAGTTCGCAGGATTACGCGGACCAATTGCTGCCGACCCTTCTGGAACTGCATTCTCTTGAAACCGGCGTCTGGGGGCGTGCGCGTGACACGTTCCTGACCCATCTGGCAAAGGTCTGACATGACGCCTCTTTACATCGGCTATGCCGCTGCCGTCCTTGGGACGATCTGCTGGATCCCGCAGGCCCTTCAGGTCTGGCGGACACGCGATACGCGCAGCCTGTCGCTGATCGCGCAGTTGCTGTTTCTGGCCACGGTCTCGCTGTGGCTGGTCTACGGGATCATGATCGTCGACTGGCCCTTGATTCTGGCCAATATCGTTTCGGTCACGGCGATGATCGCCATCGTCACAGCCAAGCTGAAGTTCAAATAAGGAAAGGAACACCCATGACCATTCACTGGTGCGGCACCGGCCTCTCGGCCATCCCCGGTCTGCGTCGCCTGATCGAGGCGGGGCATGAGGTCGCTGTCTGGAACCGGTCGGTTGAGAAGGCGCGCAAGGCGGTGGGTGATCTGACCGACCGGATCGAGGCTTTCGACATAGACGCCCTGGGCGCGGCGCTGGCCAAGGGTGATGTCGTCGTGTCGATGCTGCCTGCTGACTGGCATGTGCCGCTGGCCAAGCTGTGTCTGGAGAAGGACGCGCATTTCGTGTCGTCGTCCTATATCGCGCCCGAGATGCGCGCTTTGGATGAGGCGTTCCGGGACAAGGGGCTGCGCTCGGTGAACGAAGTGGGGCTTGATCCGGGTATCGACCATCTGATGGCACATCATCTGGTGGCGGAATACCGCGCCTCGGACGCCTACGATCCGCAGAATGCGATTTCTTTCCTGTCCTATTGCGGGGGTGTGCCCAAGATCGCCAATGCCTTCCGCTACAAGTTCAGCTGGTCGCCGCTGGGGGTGCTCAAGGCGCTGCGTTCTCCGTCGCGGTCGATCCGCAACTTTTCGGAACTGCGGGTGGACCGCCCGTGGAACGCATTGAGCAGCTATGACGCGCCGCTGCCCACGCCCGAGACGTTTGAAGTCTATCCGAACCGGGATTCGGTGCCCTTCATCGCGGATTATCGCTTTGATCCCGCCTGGCCGGTGCGTGATTTCGTGCGCGGCACGCTGCGCCTGAATGGTTGGTCTGATGCCTGGGCCGGCGTGTTTTCCGAGATCGAAACCCTGAGCGGACCAGAGGGTGACGCACGGCTGAAGGTAATGTCGGATCAGTTCTGGTCCGAGAACGCCTATGACGAGGGCGAGCCGGACCGCGTAGTTCTGTGTGTCGAACTGAAGGCCGAGAAGGACGGCAAGACCGTCTGGCACAAGTCATATGTCATGGATGCTTGGGGCGATGCGCGTGGCACGGCGATGGCACGGCTGGTCTCGGTGCCCGTATCGCTTGCGGTCGAATCGGTTCTGGCGCGCGAGATTCCCGCCGGTGTTTCGGCCGCGCCGCATGATCCGCGCCTTGTGGACCGCTGGATGGCCGAGATCGACAAGCTGGCGCAACATCTTCAGATCGTGGACCGAACCGCCGCCTGAACCGCGAGAGCGTATCGGATGAAAATTGAAAACCCCGCCTCGGGTAACCGGGGCGGGGTTTTTCCGAACAACGGGGAGCTGTTCAGACAGACGCGTGGGAGGAACCGCGTCTGAAGTCAGGGCTTAGCGCGGCGAGAAGGTCAGGGCGCTGTTGTCTGCCGGAGCGGCAAAGCTGTAGACAGTCACTTGGCCGTCTTCTGCAATCGCCTGCTCGCGGGGTTCGAGGACCAGACCAGCGTCGACCATCGAGGGCACGCCAGCGGTTGCGGCGATGGTGTCGCTGCCGGAGATGCCGCGGTCACGCTCGAACACGGTGACGGATGCGGGCTCGGAACGGGTTGCGAGCGTGTCGTTTGCGGCCATGTCGCCAGCATAGGCAACGGATCCAAAAGTGGCGGCGGCGATAGCGGTCATGATAATACGGTTCATGGTGTAACTCCTTGATGTCTGGTTGCGATCGTTCTTGATCTGCACCCAATATGACCCTGCATGAGCGCACATTCAAAACACGCCTGCTCAAGGGAACGTGTGAACTTGCGATCTTGAAAGGTGAAACTTTTGCCCAAGATGCACGTACTTCAAAAATTAATATTTATTTTCAATAAGTTATTTCTTTATCCCTTGGTGGACTCTGAATTGTTGCTCACGCATGACGCTTCTGTCATCGCCACGTCAGGGAATTCGTGATGGCTGACGCGACGTCGAAATCGGGTCGAAATGCGAATGGCTGCACGATCTTGGTGCAAAATTGCACAACGGCAGACCAAAAGGCACCGGAAGACATCCGTCAAGGGTGCTAACCGCCTCGAATCAAATCATCTTCTTCGTCGATGGCCGACATGCCCAACGCGTCCAGACCGTTTTCCAGGTGGTCGGACAGATGGGGTGTTCCCAAAAGGTAATCTGCGGTGGGTGTGGTTGCCTCTTCGGCGGCCGTCTGGATCGCTTCGGCCAGCTCTTCAGGTTCGAACGTGCCGCGACCGATCCACATCAGCGCAACAAGGCTGATCTGCTCGTCATCGCTGAGCCGTTCGATGAAGGCACGCAGCTCTCCCTCGGCCCGGTCCAGCTCTCGCGACATCAACACGACCTGCGCAACTTTGTTGACGGAAATTTCCAGCATGGCGGGGTCCTCCTGTTGGCACTATGCCAGACAGAAATGATCCCTCCAAATGGAAGCGTCCTTGATCTCAGGCAAAGAGCCGATAATACATCCAGTCCGGCATGAACTGCGACAGGCGGAACAGCCAGCTGAATACACGGGGAAAGCTGCGCTTGAACGTGCCCTGATCATTCATCAGCTCGAACATCTCTTGCGCGGCCTGATCAGGTTCCATCAGGAAAGGCATCGAGAAGTCGTTTTTGTCTGTCAGGCGTGTGCGGATGAATCCGGGATTGGCTACCTGCACGCGAATGCCGGTCTTGCGCAGATCGGCGTAAAGGCTTTCGGCCAGTGACATGGTGCCCGCCTTGGAGGCGGCATAGCCGATGGCGCCGGGCAGACCACGGAAGCCGGACAGTGAACCTGTGATGACGATATGCCCTGCATCGCGCGCCACCATCTGCGGGATCACGGCGCCCACCGCGCGGACTGCACCGGTGAAGTTGATGTCGGCCATCGCTTCGGCCTGCTCGGCATCCCAGGCCTGCGCCTTCATCGGCCAGTAGACACCCGCCAGATAGATCATCCCGTCGATCTGGCCGACCTGTTCGGCGGCAGCCTCCACGCTGGCGCGATCGCTGACATCAACGGTAACATAGGACGCCTTGCCCGGCAGTTCGGCCACCAGCGCCTTGAGGCGATCCTCGCTCCGCGCGGAGACGACGACTTCGACCCCTGCTGCGTTCAGCTTGTGGGCGAGGGCCGCGCCCAGCCCCTCGCTTGCGCCGATCAGCCAGTAGCGTTTGCCTTGCCAGTCATTCATGCCGCATCCACCTTTCGCATCGTGGCGACCAGTTCCGCCACAGGTATCCCGAACTTTCTAAACTGGCTGCGGTTCATGACGGTTCCATTCGGCGCAAGATACATCCAGTCCACCGTGTCCAGAACATGCCCCCCCGAATCTTCGGGCAGACGGATTCGATACTTCAATTGCACCGCCGAGCCGGTCATCTGGCCGCTTCCCGGTCCGACCAGATCATCCGCATCGGCCTTGATCCGCCCGTCATTACCCAGTTCCAGCCGCCATTCGCGATCCTGCGTCGCACCGCTGTCATAGATGAAATGCTCGCGCATGATGCCGCGGTTGCCGTCCCAGCGGGCATCGAACTTGCCCACGAAACGCGAGGTCACACGGCCCAGCGGACCATAGATCACGCCCTCGCAAAGGATGGGGCCGTTCAGATGTTCGCGCAGGTCGAATTGAGGGATACCGCTGGCGTAATCCTCGGGTCGTTGGGAGAGAAAGGACCAGAACCGGGTTTTTGCCCAGATCAGAGCGAGCACACACAGAGCGCCCAAAGCCATGAAAAGGATAGGATCCGTCATCTAGTCCTCCTTCCAGTTGGTGGTGGCCAGCAGGCCGATGGCCAGCAGCTTGAGCAGGCAGGGCACCAGCCCGTAGGCGAGGCTGAGCGCCCAGAGCGCGCTTTCGGAATTGTCGGTCCCGGCGCGGAACCCCGCTGTTTCCAGCGCGGGCAGCAGCGCGATGGCCGCGAAGGCCAGAGAGAGTTTCGACACGAAGGACCACAGGCCGAAGGCACTCGAGGCACCCGGCGCGATTCTGGCCATGCGCGTGGCGAAGATGGCGGGCAGCAGGGTCATGTCAGCGCCCAGTGCGGCACCTGATGCGATGCAGATGAGGGCGAAGGCGATGGTATCGCCCGCTTGCAGCGTGATGGCGAAGGCGAAGGCGGCGATGGCAAGGACCATGCCCGCCAGAAGCACGCGTTTCGGCCCGAAACGTTCGGCTGCACGGCTCCAGAAGGGGGCTGCGATGGCGGCCGACAGAAAGAAGAGCAGCAGGAACGGGCCTTCCCATCCGGGAGCGGCAAGGCGGCTTTCCACGAAGAACAGGAAAAGCGTCGAACTGACCGCGACGGGGGCCGCATTGACCAGTGCGATCAGCAGCAGGCGGCGTGCTATCGGATCGGCCAACACCGGAGCAAAACCCGCTTCGGGGATGGCGCCCTCGCTGCCCCATTCGTTCCGCATCAGCCAGAGTGCGGTCAGACCCAGCAGGGCGAAACCCAAGGCAAAGCCGGTGAAACCACCCAGCATCACAGGCGTCACCGCTGCCACGCAGACGCCCAGCAACGCACCGGTTTCACGCCAGCGCGCCAGTCGCAGATGGCCTGCACCCTCCAACCGGTCGGCGGTCTGCACGCCTTGGGCGTAAAAGCAGATGGTCAGGAAACTGAACGCCGAAAAGACACCGGCCAGCATGATGGCGAACCAGATCAGGGGGGAGATGGGCGGGGTAACGGCGAACAGGCCCAGCATCGAGGCGACCATGAGAATCACGCCCCCAGTGACGGCCAGCGCACGCTGGTTGCGCAGAAATCCAGCCAGACGGCCCAGCAACGGGTCTTGCACCACGTCGAACAGGCGTAGCCCGAACAGCACCGCGCCGAGGGCGGCGAGCGACACGCCGTAGTCATCGACATAGGCCTTGGGTGCGTGGATATAGATCGGCAAACCCGCCGCCGCGAGCAGGGCGGCGAAGACACCGTAAGCCGGAAGCGAGACCGACCGCAGGCTGACCGAGCCTGCCGCTGTCGTCGGTGTGGTTGCCGCCTGTGATGTCACCGGCTGACCTCCTCCACCGGCGGTTCAGGACGGGGGCGATAGGCGGCACCCTTCCACCAGAGTTTGAGCGCCTGCCAATGGATCAGCGCCAGCACCCGACGCGATCCGAAGGGACGACGGAGGGCCCCGCGCAGGATACCGGCATTCGTCAGGGGCTTGCGCGCCCCCACCAGCGTGGCGATCACCCCGCCATTGCCGCCAGTATAGTCGATCCAGATCCCGATCCGGTCCGGCTTGATGTCGAAGCGGAATTCATAGCCACCTTCGACCGGCTGGAAGGGGCTGACATGCATCAATTTAGTCGCGCGCATCCTGTCCTGCGCGGTGATCGGTTCGTGATCGTCGCGATGCACCAGATAGGAGTGACGGTCGCCGAAGGTATTCGTCACCTCGGCTATCACCACACGCAATCCACCTGTCGCGTCATGGCACAGCCAGAAGGATACCGGGTTGAACACATGACCCAGCACGCGCGGTTGCGTCAGCAAGTCGATTCGCGCTGGCGCTTCGATCCCATTGGCGGCCAGCACGTCGCGCACCCAGGGGGCGCCGCGCCCCTGCCTGGGCGCACCGCCATGATCGCTATCCCAGACCGAGGTCAGATTGGCGCGGTTGCGCCCGAACAGAGCGGGGGCCTGCTGCGGACGTTCTGCATCCAAAAGGACGTAGTCTACACCATAGCGAAAGGCGTTCTCGACCTCGCCCTTGCGGCCATGCCATGTGTGGCCTGCGATATGGTCGATCCGGCTCACTGGGCAGCCACCAGTGACACATCGGTGCGGCGCAGCGCCTCGACGACATCGACGGCACTGGCCAAGCCATCCTCGTGGAAGCCGTGGCGCATCCATGCGCCGCAGAACCATGTGTTGCGCGTCCCGTTGGACAGGCGCACGCGGTCCTGAGCGGCCAATGCGGCCAGATCATAGACCGGATGGCGCAGTGTCACCTGATCATAGATCAGATCCTCGCGGATCGGTCGGGTGCTGTTCAGCGTCACGAAATGCGGGTCATCCTTGGGGATGGGCTGCAAAGAATTCATCCAATAGGTCAGATCGATCTTGTCGGATTGTTTGCCCATGATCTCGGTATAGTTCCACGAGGACCATACGACCTTGCGCTGCGGCATCACGGCGGGATCGGCATGTAGCACGATATCGTTGGGCTGATAGGCGATGGCGCCCAGATTGGCTTTCTCGTCCGGCGTCGGATCAGCCAGCAGGCGCAGGGAATCGTCGGAATGCGTGGCGAAGATCACTTCGTCGAAGCTTTCCCATTCGCCGCCCTTGACTTTGATCTCGGCCCCCAGATGCGGGCGCCGGACGGCATCGACGGGTGTGCCCAGTCGGAAGGTGACGCCCTGTGCGCGCATCGCATCGCCAAGACGGCGAACATATTCGACCGACCCACCTTGCACCGTATACCACTGATGCTGCCCCGTCGTGTTCAGCAGGGCGTGGTTCTCGAAGAACTGGATCATGGCATGGGCGGGGAATTCCATGATCTGTTCGACGGGGGTGGACCAGATCGCGCCCGACAGCGGCAAGAGATAGTAGTCGCGGAACCAGTCGCCCGTGCCCAGTTTCTCAAGAAACTGTCCGGTGGTCAGGCTGCGATCCTGCGCGATGATCAGGGCCTGTGCGTTGAATTTCAGAATGTCGCGCACCATGCCGATGAACTTGGGGTTCACCAGATTGCGCTTTTGCGCGAAAAGGGCCGAGAGGCTGGTCAGCGCATATTCCAGTTGCCCGCCTTTGAGCGAGGCCCCGAAGCTCATGTTCGATTTGGTCACCGGCACGTCCAACCGATCAAAGAGCGCGGCCATGTGCGGGTAGTTGGCATAGTTGAACACGATGAAGCCGGTATCGACCGGCTGATCGCCGTTCTTGCCGGCAACGATGGTGCGGGCGTGACCACCCAGACGCGGCTCGGCTTCGAACAGTGTCACATGATGGGTTTCGGCCAGCATGTGCGCCGCCCCCATGCCCGAGATTCCTGCTCCGATGACGGCTATTTTTCTTGGGGCAACGCGGCCCGCTTCGAATGGCATGAGGTGTTTGCTCCGATAGGCTGGGGTAGGTCTTGTGTGGAAATACGCAGTAGATCGCGATTTGGATGATTTACAGAAAAATCAGATCGTCGGTGATCCGGTGACGGTATGCCTGCGTATTCCTCACCATGTTCAACCTTGTTGACCCTTCGGAGCCAAATGTCGCCTCGTCCCCGCGCGCCCTGCGTGGTAGGACAAGGCCCACGACAGATTTGTCCGCGAAGGCGCAGCCGTTGGCCATGAAGACCAAATACGATCCAACCGACTGGATCAGCCATATGACCCGTATCCGGGATGCTCAGGATCAGGCCGCCTTTGCCGAGCTGTTCCAGTATTTCGCACCGCGGGTGAAAGCGTTCCTGATGAGGTCCGGGGCAGACGCAACCCTGGCCGAAGAATGCACACAGGAGGTGATGGCGACACTCTGGCAAAAGGCGCATCTGTTTGATGCCTCTCGCGCCTCTGTCGCCACCTGGGTGTTCACCATCGCACGGAACCGCAAGATTGACGCGCTGCGCAAGCAACGCCGCCCCGAACCCGAAGATCTGGTGTGGGGCCCCGAAGAAGAACCTGATCAGGCCGATATCCTGAGCCTGCAACAGGAAAGCGAACAACTGGGGCGTGCCATAGCCGCCCTGCCCGAGAAACAGCGGGACTTGATCGAAAAGGCCTATTTCGGCGATCTGTCGCATAGCGAAATCGCGGAACAGACGGGGCTTCCCCTTGGCACGATCAAATCCCGCATCAGATTGGCGTTGGACCGGCTTCGCCACGCAATGAAGTGAATACGCATATGCATAACGTGAAACATCATCTGACGGACTCGCTGCTGATGGCCTATTCGGCCGGCAACTTGCCCGAGGCGTTCAACCTGATCGTGGCCGCGCATATATCGATGTGCGACGAATGCCGCGCGCGGGCAGCCAGCTTTGACAGTGTTGGCGGTGCCTTGCTGGAGGACACGGATATGGTGGACATGGAGGATGGCAGCTTTGCCGAAACCATGCGCCTGATCACATCGGGTGCCTTGGCCCCGATACCTGCTCCGATCTGCACAGCTGCACGTGGATCAGTGCTGCCGGCACCGGTGCGTGACTATGTCGGCGGCGACCTGGAGAAGGTGAAGTGGCAATCCATCGGCATGGGCGTGAAACAGTCGATCCTGCCCACGTCCAAGGATGCCTCGATCCGCCTGCTGTATATCCCGGCCGGGACGGCCGTGCCGGATCACGGCCATCGCGGGATGGAATTGACCCTGGTGCTGCAAGGCGCCTTTGTCGATGAAACCGACCGTTTCGGCCCCGGCGATATCGAGATTGCGGATGAAGAGCTGAACCATACGCCGATCGCGGATATTGGCGAGGATTGCATTTGTCTGGCGGCCACGGACGCGCCGTTGCGGTTCAACAAGCTGATCCCGCGCATCGCACAGCCATTCTTCCGGATCTGACAGAATCGCAACGAAAGATAAGCGGGGCAGTCCATGGGGCTGCCCTTTCGCATTGCGCCGCTCAGGTCTCGCGCCGCAATCCCTGAGCCAGGATCAGGGGTTCGGCAACGGGGTCAACCTCGGGGACGACATCCTCGAAATCGAAATTGTCCAACCGCTTGGCGCGGCGTCCGGCCTTGTCGGCGCTGATCTTGATATCGGCAATGTCGCGGCTTGCCTGTCCGAAATGGCGATCAAGGTTCTCGACGCGCTGGCCCAGCCTGTCCATGTCCTGCGCCAGCAGGCCCAACTCGCGCCGGATCGCGCCCGCTTGTTCGCGCATCCGTGCATCCTTGAGGATGGCGCGCATCGTGTGCAGCGTGGCCATGCAGGTGGTGGGTGACACGATCCAGACCCGCGCGGCAAAGCCGTCGCGCACCAGTTCGGGGAAATTGGCGTGCAACTCGGCATAGACCGCTTCGGAGGGCAGGAACATCAACGCGCCATCGGCGGTTTCGCCCTCAATGATATACCGCTCGGCAATCGCCTTGATATGGGCGCGCACGGATTGGCGCAGCAGGCTGGCGGCGCGGGTCAGGTCGTTCGGGTTATCGGCGCGGCGCAGCGCCTCGTAGGCTTCAAGGGGGAATTTACTGTCCACCACGATGGGGCCGGGCGGATTGGGCAGGTGAATCAGGCAATCGGCCCGCCGTCCGTTGGACAGCGTCGCCTGCATCTTGTAGCTGTCCGTGGGCAGCGCCTTGCTGACGATGTCGTGCAACTGGATCTCGCCAAAGGCGCCGCGCGTCTGTTTGTTGGACAGGATGTCTTGCAGGGACAGCACGTCGCCCGAGAGTTTGGTGATATTGTCCTGTGCCTTGTCGATTGCCGCCAGCCGTTGCTGCAACTCGCCCAGCGACTGTGCGGTGCGGCGGGCGGATCCGTGCAGGGTCTCGGTCATCTGCCCGGTGACATGGGCCAGTCGCTGCTCCATCAGGCGGATCATCTGGGCCTGAGAGGCGGCCTGCGCCTCGGCCACATGGGTGAGGCCACCGGAGAGTTGCTGTTGACCATCGCCCAAACCCTGCACCCTTGCGGCGAGATAGGCCATTTGCTGTGCCAGCGGTTCTGTCACCCGGGCGGAACGTGCAGCGGCGCGCAGGGCGAGGATGAGCAGAAACACGATGAGCAGGGTCAGCCCAAGCCCCGACAGCGTCAGCAACACCGCCGGATCATCCAGCGCAAAGGTCTGACCGCCAAGGGTGATCATCGGCGTCCGAACAGCCGTTCGATATCGGCTAGCTTGAGTTCGACATAAGTGGGGCGGCCATGGTTGCACTGGCCTGAATGAGGCGTGGCCTCCATCTCGCGCAGCAGGGCGTTCATTTCCTCGGCCCGCATGCGACGACCAGAGCGGATGGACCCGTGGCAGGCGACGCGACTGAGGATGGCGTCAAGGCGGGTCTGGATGCCCGCGCTTTCCCCCTGATCGGCCAGTTCGTCAAGGATGTCGAGGATCATCGCCCGCGCATTGATCGCGCCCAGCAGCGCCGGGGTTTCGCGGATGGCGATGGCCCCACCGCCGAAAGGCTCGATCCCAAGGCCGAGGCGGGCCAGATCTTCGGCATGATCCAGCAGACGCGCGCAATCGGTGGGAGAGAGTTCGACGATTTCGGGGATCAACAGGGCTTGGACTGCAATGCCGTTCTCGGCCATCTGGCGTTTGAGGCGTTCATAGACCAGCCGTTCATGCGCGGCGTGCTGATCGACGATCACCATGCCGGTATCCGTCTGGGCGATGATATAATTCTCATGCACCTGCGCGCGCGCCGCCCCGAGGGGTAGCGCGGTCTCGTGACCCTCGGGCGCGGTTTGCTCGATCCGGGCCGCGTAGGTTGCGGGCATATCGGCAAAGCCGGGAGCTTGAGCGGTATAGGCAACCTGCCGCGCACCGAGGCTGGGACGATCCATCTGATAGATGCGCGCGGGTTGATCCGGCTGACTTTGTTCCGGTCGGAACGCACCAAGGGTGGCTGTCGCCACGGTGGTCGCGGCGCGGTGCCCGGCTTCGGCGAGGGCGTGGCGCAGGGCGGTCACGATCAAGCCGCGCGCCGTGCCGGGGTCGCGGAAGCGCACCTCGGATTTCGCGGGGTGGACGTTCACATCCACCATCTGCGGATCGCAATCCAGAAACAGCGCTGCGGCGGGGTGACGGTCGCGGCTGAGGAAATCGCTATACGCGCCGCGCAACGCGCCGATCAGCAGGCGGTCCTGCACCGGACGACCATTCACGAACAGGAATTGCGCCACGGACGAGCCACGCGAATAGGTGGGCAGGGCGGCATAACCCGTCAGATGAAACCCCTCGCGCTCGGCATCGACGCGCAGGGCGTTGTCGGCGAAGTCGGTGCCCAGAACACGAGCGAGCCGTCCGTGCAGCGCATCGAAAAGATCTCCGGTTTCGGCATCAGCGCGGAACAGGACCCGCCCTTCTCCACCGCCCGAGACATCGCGCAGGGTGAAGCTGACGAAGGGTTCGGCCATCGCCAGACGTTTGATCACATCGCTGACCGCCTGCTGTTCGGCGCGGTCCGATCGCATGAATTTCAGCCGTGCGGGCGTGGCGTAGAACAGATCGCGTAATTCTACCACAGTGCCAGCGGTCAGGGCGGCGGGCTTCACTGGCCCGGCCTGCCCCCCTGCCACGGTGATCTGTGCGGCATCATGGCCTGCGGCGCGGCTGGTGATCGTCAGGCGACCCACAGCGCCAAGGGATGGCAATGCCTCGCCGCGAAAGCCAAAGCTGTTGATGTTGAGCAGGTCGCTGCCGTCGATCTTGGAAGTGGCATGGCGCGACAAGGCCAAGGGCAGGTCTTCGGGGGACATGCCGCATCCGTCATCCGTGACGCGGATCAGGGTCTTGCCGCCGTCTGCCATGGCGATGTCGATGCGCCGCGCGCCTGCATCCAGCGCGTTTTCCACCAGTTCCTTGACGGCCGAGGCGGGGCGTTCAACTACCTCGCCCGCCGCGATACGGTTGATCGCGGCTTCATCCAGCTGGCGGATAATGGGGCGGTTATCGCCTATCTTGGGGTTCGGATGTGCCATGCCGCTAGACCTAGCATGGGTTGCTGCGATTCGACCACCTGTCAGATGGACAGACGGCGTTCAACCGCCCGTGGCCGTGCGATACCATGCGACGATGGCGGCGCGCTCTTCCTCTTCCATATAGGACAGGTTCGCGGGGGGCATGGCGTGGCTGATGCCCGCTTGCAGATAGATCTCACGCGCTGCCCCGGCAATATGCGCCGGCGAGTCCAGCCGCACACCCTTGGGTGCCCAAAGCAGCCCCTCCCAGAAGGGTTCGGCAGCGTGGCACATGGAGCAGCGGCCCATGACGATGTCATGCACCTGCTCGAAACCCTCAGCCTCGGCAAACCGCAGCGCGTTGCCCTGCGCCGCCTCGGGCGTGTCAGCGCGGAACATCGGCGCGGTGCTGAGCCACATGATCGCGATGAAGATCAGGACGGTGGCCGCCCATGTCCATGTGGGGTTGCCGGTGCGGGCATGGAGCGAGTTGAAATAATGCCGGATCGTGACGCCCATCAGGAAAACCAGGCTGGCGATGATCCATGTATTTTCGGTCCCGAAGGCCAGCGGGTAATGGTTCGACAGCATCAGAAAGATCACAGGCAGCGTCAGATAGTTGTTATGCGTGCTGCGCTGCTTGGCGATCTTGCCGTATTTCGGATCGGGTTTGCGCCCGGCGATCAGGTCGGCGACCACGATCTTCTGGTTGGGGATGATGATGAAAAAGACGTTCCCGCTCATGATTGTGGCCGTGAAGGCCCCCAGATGCAGCATCGCGGCACGGCCCGAGAAGACGCTGGTGTAGAACCAGGCCATCGCCACCAGCACAACGAACAGGGCCAGCATAAGCCCGGTCTGGTTGGCATCAACGAACACTTTGCACAGTGTGTTGTAGATGATCCAACCGAAGGCGAGAGAGGCGAGCGAGATACCGACAGCCTGCCACGTAGCCAGTTCCATCACGGCGGAGTCGATCAGGTAGAATTCCGCACCCAGATAATAGACCAGAACCAGCAGGGCAAAGCCGCTCATCCATGTCCAGTAGCTTTGCCATTTATGCCAGATCAGCCCATCCGGCATATTGGCGGGGGCGACCAGGTATTTCTGGATGTGGTAGAAGCCACCACCATGAACTTGCCACTCTTCTCCATCCGCGCCGCTGGCCAGGTTGCGGTCACGGTGCAGGCCCAGATCAAGGGCGATGAAGTAGAAGGACGACCCGATCCACGCGATGGCCGTAATCACATGCAGCCAGCGGACGGCAAATTCGAGCCATGCGCCCATTGCGGCCAGATCATACATCGCGGTCTCCTTCGGACAGGGGTTTCAATCAGGCTACCCTTGCGGTGACTTGTTTGTTAATCCTTCCAATCACGGGAAGAGTTTCAAGCAAAGACTGATAATGGCCTATGTGAACAATATCCGTATGTTCCTGCGTGTCTATGAACTGGGCAGCATGAGCGCGGCGGCGCGGGATCAGCGGACCTCGCCCGCTGTTGCGTCGTCGCGGATTGCGGAGCTGGAGAAGCATCTGGGTGTGCGCCTGTTCAACCGGACGACGCGGGCGCTGAACCCGACCGAACATGGGCGGCTGTTCTATGACGGGGCGGCGCGCATCCTGGAGACCATCGACGAGGCCGAGGCCGAGGTCATGGCCGCGACTCAATCGCCGCGCGGCACATTGTTCGTGGCCGCCCCTTTGGGCGTGGGGCGGCGGTTCATTGCGCCTGCGGTGCCGGGGTTCAAGCGGGACTATCCGCAGATCGACATCCGGTTGCGCCTGTCCGACCGGGTGATCGACGTGACGGGCGAAGGGCTGGATCTGGCGTTCCATCTTGGACCGCTGACGGATAGCGACCTGAAGGTGCGGGTGATCGCGGATTGCCCACGTGTTCTATGCGCGGCCCCCGCCTATATCGCCGCGCGCGGCATGCCTGCAGATGGGGCGGCGCTGATCCGCGAGGGTCATGATTGCCTGAATCTGCGGTTTCCCGGTGCCAAGGAGTTTCAGTGGACCTTGCAGACAAGGGACGGCCCGAAGCGGTATGAGATTACTGGACCGCTGGAATCCGACGATGGCGATGTGTTGACGGGTTGGGCGCTGGATGGTGCCGGGATCGTGATGAAGCCGATATTCGAGGTGGCCGAGCATCTGCGCGCGGGCACTTTGGTGCCCGTGGCCACCGCGACGCCGCCCCTGCCGACGCAGTTGGCTTGCCTCTCGCCCAGCCGCAAGTATCGTGACCCCAAGGTGCAACGGTTCACCGAGGTGATGATCGCCCATTGCAAGGAGGCTTTGGCCGGCCTTGATCCACGTCCTGTTGCGTCCCAAACCTGAAAGGACCTTTTGATGAAGACCGAAACCATTGGCGATGCCACCTTTGAAACCTGGACGGCCACAGAGTTGGCCGAAGCCTTCGACCGCAACGAGGTTGTGGTGATCGACGTTCGCACACCGCAGGAGTTCATGTTCGAACACATCGAAGGCGCGTTACTGATGCCGCTGGCCTTCTTCAACGCGGCCAAGTTGCCGGGACAGTCCGAAAAGCGGATCGTCTTCCATTGCGGATCGGGCGTGCGCAGCGAGCGTGTCAGCCGCGCCGCGATTGCTGCCGGGTTCACACGCATCGCCCATCTGGAGGGCGGGTTTGCCGCGTGGAAGGCCGCCAAGTTGCCTTATATCGGCACGAACATGGCGACCGGCGCGCCACAACCTGTCAGCTGATCCAAAGCATCGGGAACGCGGGGAATACCCCCGCGTTGTCCGGCTTCAGGTCGTGTCACCAAAGGGTTTCGAGGGTTGTTCGCGTATTTGCGACGCATAGGGCCGGGACACGGACTTATTGACCCGACGTCAAATATTTAATTTCGGTCATATCTTTTCCTGTTTCCATCTGATTTCAAATTGTTTTCGCCATTCCTTAATTGAAACGTGGCAATCTGATTCAGAATTTCTCTGGAACTATTCCCAATCCGACTTGTTGGTTATGCAGAGCCTGACAATAGGTTTGGAATACTGAAGGAGAGATCAAATGAAAAATCTCATGCTGACGACTGCTATCGTCGCTGTGACCTCGATGGGTGCTATCGCACAAACGGCTGATGCGCCCGCGCCTTCGGCCAATGCCGAAGCAAGCGCCACGTCGCAGACGGTGCCCGCTTTCGTGTCCTCGGACTTCAACGACAAGGAACTGTATACGCTGAACAGCGACGATGCGCGCGCGCTGCGCGATGCCCGGTCGACTGATGGCGAGCAGGTGCGTTGGGAGAGCAGCCCCACATTCATCGAGAACCGTGACGCGTGGGAAAACGTCGGGAACATTTCTGACATCGTGATCTCCCAGGATGGCGATGTGCAGGGCGTTCTGATCGACGTGGGCGGCTTTCTTGGACTTGGCGCACGCACCGTAATGATCGATATGAACGAGCTGTATTTCGTGACGAATGATGCCGAAGCGGAAGGCGAAGACCGCTACTCGGTTCTCGTATCGCTGTCCAAGGAACAACTGGAAGCCCTGCCCGCTTGGGATGAAGCGCAGTTGACCTCGGGATTTGGTGCCGAAAGCCCTGCAAACGCGCAGGATCGGGCGCAGATGTCCGCACCTGCGGATAATGCGGCGGCGACCACGGCCACGGGTGATTCGACCGCGGCAGAGGCTGGCTTTGCCCCCATGCCCGAGCAGGACCGGACCGCTGATCGTCTGACGGGTGCCAATGCCTATACGCCCGAGGGCGAGGATATCGCCACGGTCAGCGAACTGGTTCTGGATGAAGATGGTGTCACAAGCCAACTTGTCATGGATGTTGGCGGATTCCTGGGGATGGGCAGCCACACGGTTGCCATCGACATCGACCAGGTCGACATCCTGTGGAATGACGCCGAAGACGAAGTGCGCGTCGAAGTTCCGCTGAGCGAAGACGAGCTGCGCGCGATGCCTGAGTATCAGGAAAGCTGATCGGTGATGTCGGACCACGCCTGTCACCCAACGTGACGACGCGATGAAGAAACCTGCCGGTTTTGCCGGCGGGTTTCAGTGCGCGAGATCGGGCACAGAACCGCTCATCTGGCATCGCGATCCGTGTCAGGGTCCTGTTTGTTGGAACCAGAGTGACACGCGACGCGTTGTATTACTGTAACACCAAGCGAAAAGGAAAATGCTATGAATTGGGATATTATTGAAGGCAAATGGAAGCAATTCACCGGCTCCGCAAAAGAGAACTGGGGCAAGTTGACCGATGACGATCTGGATCAGGCATCTGGCAAGCGCGATCAACTGATCGGCAAGATTCAGGAGAAATACGGTATTGCACGGGACGAGGCTGAAAAGCAGGTCGATGAGTGGTCTGCCAAGATGTGATCCGATCAGGATCGCGGAATGGCCAGACGCCCGACCTTTCCCTTGAAAACAAAGAGACCCGGACGGAAACCGCCCGGGTCTCTTTTTGACTATCGTCGGCTGGATCAGCCCTTGGTGAACTCGGGGTAGGCTTCCATCCCCAGTTCGGACACGTCCAGACCGTTGATCTCGGCTTCTTCGCTGACACGGATGCCCATCGTTGCCTTGAGGATGACCCAGACAATCAGGCTGACCACGAAGACAAATGCACCGATGATGGCAAAGCCGATGATCTGCGTCACGAAGGACGTGCCTTCGGTGTAGAAGGGAACGGCGAGCGTGCCCCAGAAGCCTGCGATCAGGTGAACCGGGATTGCACCGACGACGTCGTCGATCTTGAGCTTATCAAGGAACGGCACGGCCAGAACCACGATCACACCACCGACGGCACCGATCCACAGCGCGCCGAACAGGGTCGGGTCAAGCGGACCTGCGGTGATGGACACCAGACCGGCCAGCGCACCGTTGAGCACCATGGTCAGGTCGACCTTCTTGTAGAGGATCTGCGTCAGGATCAGGGCTGCGACGGCACCTGCTGCGGCGGCCATGTTCGTGTTGGCAAAGATGATCGCTACGGCATTGGCGTCAGCCTCGGTGCCCAAAGCCAGCTGCGAGGCCCCGTTGAAGCCGAACCAGCCCAGCCACAGGATGAACGTACCCAGTGTTGCCAGCGCAAGGTTGGAACCGGGCATCGGGTTGACGCGGCCATCCTTGTACTTGCCCAGACGCGGGCCCAGGATGAATGCACCGGCCAGAGCGGCAAAGCCACCTGCGGCATGGACCAGAGTCGAGCCTGCGAAGTCAGAGAAGCCCATCTCGCTCAGGAAACCACCGCCCCACTGCCACGATGCTTCGATCGGATAGATGAAGCCGGTCAGGACCACGGTGAAGATCAGGAAGGGCCAGAGCTTGATCCGCTCGGCCAGGGTGCCCGACACGATGGAGGCCGTGGTTGCACAGAACATCAGCTGGAAGAAGAAGTCCGAACCCGTGGCATAGCCGGTTTCAAGCGCGGGATCGCCGGTGATATCCGCCGTCGCGAAGATCGGTCCCAACATGCCGGTGATCAGCCAGCCATCGCCGGGATACATCAGGTTGTAGCCGACCAGCCAGTACATGATGGCCGCAATCGAAAAGAGGGCGATGTTCTTGGTCAACTGCGTGGTCACGTTCTTGGACCGCACCAGACCTGCTTCGAGCATGGCGAAACCAGCCGCCATCCAGAACACAAGGAAACCGCCGATCAGGAACAGCAGCGTGTTGAAGATGAAGGCGTTGTCCACCGCGGGCGCTGCCTCGGCCGTGTCCTGGGCGAAGCCCATCACGGGCACAACGGCCAATGCTGCGGCAAGTGGCAGCAATTTAAGAGATTTCATGTCCATGTATCCTTTCCCCCGGCGCGGTTCAGACCGCGTCCTCGTTTGTTTCGCCGGTCCGGACGCGCACGGCTTGCGCCACATCCAGCACGAAAATCTTGCCGTCACCGATCTTGCCGGTCTTGGCTGTTGCGGTGATCGTGTCGACGACCTGATCGGCCATTGCATCGTTCACCACGATTTCCAGTTTCACCTTGGGCACGAAATTCACGGCGTATTCGGCACCACGATAGATTTCGGTATGCCCCGACTGCGATCCGAAGCCCTTGATTTCAGTGACCATCATGCCGCGCACGCCGATGTCGGTCAGCGCTTCACGGACCTCCTCGAGCTTGAACGGCTTGATCGTTGCAATGATGAGTTTCACCTTGGTCCCCTTCGTCTGGAGCGGGATGAGGCCCGCATGTTGCAGTTGCAGCAAAACGGGCAAGACGCTGCGAATGAAAGTCTGCGGCGCGGATTCTGACTGGTGCCTGCGGTGAATTGCACATAATTTGTGCTTCAGTATTTTTTTGCTTATTTTTTTTGCTAAACAAAAAGACGAAAGCGCGGCGGGAAGGGTCAACATTTGGCCCGGCCATCGCTATATTCGCCAAAACAACAGATGCCGGGCAGAACAGAGCATGAGTGATTCAGGTCGCAGGAAACCACCCTTGGTGGCGGACAGACGCGTTCGCGCAAAGAAGCCCGCTCCGGCGGCCAAACCCGCATCCGCGAAACCGGCCCGGCGCAAGGCGGCCCCACGTCGTTCCCGCAACCCGGTAATCGCGTTGATCCAGGGGATATTCTCGATGATCTGGCGCCTGGTCTGGGGCTTTACCTGGCGGATCGGGTTGATCGGCGGCTTGATCCTTGCGGGAGCTGTCGGGTATTTCTACACCACCCTTCCCGAGGCCAGCGCCCTGCTGGACGGGCGGCAGCGTGGTTCGGTCACCCTGCTGGATGCGGACGGTCGTGTCTTCGCTTGGCGCGGTGACCAGTTCGGCGGTGTGGTCAGCGCCGATGCCATCTCACCGCATCTGAAGAACGCGGTGATCGCGACAGAGGACAGGCGGTTCTATCGCCATCTGGGTGTATCGCCACGCGGGATCGCCAGCGCCATCCGCATCAACCTGCGCGAGGGGCGCGGCCCCCTGTCGGGCAACGGCGGCTCGACCATCACGCAACAGACGGCCAAGCTGCTGTGCCTTGGCGTGCCCTATGATCCGCAGCAATGGAAATCCGAGGCCGATTACGAGGCCGACTGCCGCCGTGGATCGCTGTCGCGCAAGATCAAGGAGGCGGTCTATGCCTTCGCGTTAGAAGCCAAATACACCAAGGACGAGATCCTCTCGATCTATATCAACCGCGCCTATCTGGGCGGTGGGGCCTTTGGGGCAGAGGCGGCGGCGCAACGGTACTTCGGCAAGACATCGGGTCAGGTAAACCCGGCCGAGGCGGCGATGCTGGCGGGTCTATTGACCGCGCCCACTAGCCTTGCGCCGACCAACAATCTGCAACGCTCGCAAAACCGGGCCGCCACTGTGATCCGCCTGATGGAGGAACAAGGCTATCTGTCCGAAGCCGAAGCGCGTGATGCGCTGGACAATCCCGCGCAGCTGTCCGAGGCGGCGGAAGCGCGGGCGGGCGGTTTCTTTGCTGATTGGGTGATGTCCTCGGGGCCCGAGTTTTTCACCCGCAACACCACAGAGGACGTGGTGATCCGCAGCACACTGGACCCGCGCATCCAGAAAGCCGCCGAAGAGGCGATGGCCTTCATCTTCGAGAACAAGGTGCGTGAAGGGTCCAAGGCGCAGGCGGCGATTGTCGTGATGTCCTCGGACGGGGCGGTGCGGGCGATGGTCGGAGGGCGCGACACAAAGGTTGTTGGTGCCTTCAACCGGGCTACACAGGCGCGGCGTCAGACCGGATCGGCCTTCAAGCCGTTTGTTTATGCGGCGGCGTTGGACCTTGGCTACTCCCCCAACGACGTGATCGACGATGCACCCTATTGCGTGAACATTCCCGGATCGGGTGAATGGTGCCCCAACAACTATGATCGCACCTTCAATGGCCGGGTCACGATGACCGAGTCGCTGACGCGGTCGCTCAATATCCCTGCCGTGAAGGTGGCGCAGACCGTGGGGCTGGAAACCGTGCGCAAGGTGGCTTCGCAGTTCGGCATCCAGTCGGATCTGGCGGCCGGGCCTGCTTTGGCCTTGGGTGCGTCCGAGGCGACTTTGATCGAGACGACGGGCGCCTTTGCGGGCATCCTGAACGGCGGGTCGGCTGTGACGCCCTATGGCCTGATCGAATTGCGGATGCAGGGCGAGGACGAACCATTGATGACAGCCACAGGCGGCATGGGTGAGCGCGTGATCCGCCAGGAGGCGGCCGAGCAACTGACATGGATGCTGCATCAGGTCACCACGCGCGGCACGGGCACCCGCGCCAATCTGAAGGATCGCGAGGTAGCGGGCAAGACCGGCACGACGCAAGCCGCGCGGGATGCGTGGTTCATCGGCTATTCCGCCGATTATGTAGCCGGGGTCTGGATGGGATATGACGACAACACGCCGCTGACCGGGGTCACGGGGAGTGGTCTGCCGTCCGAAATCTGGCACGAGGTGATGGTGCGCGTGCATGAGGGCCTGCCGCCGCGGCCATTGCCGATGCAGGCGCCCGCGCAACTGGCGCCCCCCGCACCGCAACCCGGCGAGGGTCAGGGATGGAGCCAGAACCAGGGCGGTCAGGGTCGCGGCACCAACAATGGCCAACCCGAAACGCAGACAGCGATTGAACAATTGTTCCGCGATCTTTTCGGCGGTGGGCGGAACTGAATCTTCAACAAAGAAAGGCGCGCCACGATCGGCGCGCCTTTCTGCAATCCGGGATCAGGTCAGGTTTCAGGCCGAGGCGCGCAGATCCGCGATCATCGCGTCGATATTCCCGCCGCGTCGGTCCAGCATCGCGCCGATCTCGGTCCGTTCGGTCAGAAGCATGTTGATGCCTTCGATGAACAGGTTGAAGAACAGGTCCTTGCCGCTGCGGTCCGACACAAGGAAGGTTACTTCGAACGGTGCCTGTCCGCGCAGCTTGGCAAGGCTTTTGACCTCGTAGAAGTTCTTGACGGCACGCGCCTCCTGCACCTCGATCCGGCCACCGATGAATTCGCGGAAGCGCCGACCGTATTTGACCGAGATGTAGCGCTGGAAAACGGTTGTGAACTCGCGCATCTGCGCGGGCGTGGCGCGGCGGCTGTCGACGCCCAGCGCATAGCTGGCAATCGTCGGAACATCGGCATAACGCGCGAAAATCCGTTCGAATTCCACATACATGGCGGCTTCGGATTTGCCTGAGGCGATGACGTCGTTGATATCGGCAACCAGTGCATCCACCAGTGTTTTCGCGCGGGCCTGTGTCATCGCTTGGGCGGGCATCGGAACAACCGACCCCATGACAGCCAGACCCGCCCCTGCGGCGAGGGTGGAGAGGGCGAAACGGCGTGTCAGATCATTCTTCATAGGGGTCCTCATAAGGGTCGTCATAGGGATCGGTCGTCCCCAGGTCATATGGGTCATCATAATCTGCTTCGCCAGACCGTCCCAAGGCAAACCGTCTGCTTTGCAGGTAAATCAATCGCGACTGGGCATAGCTGTCGGCACTGTCATAAAGCACCGAATCGACCGTCTGACCGAAACGGGCACGGTCGCCTACCACATCCACGACCTGAGCGCCGATGCGAATATCGTTCTGTGTGCCCGACAGCGCTTCTGGCAACGGATTCAGGAACAGATCGACGATCCGGCCCACGGCATCGCGCTGGGTCGAGGGGCCGCGGAAGGGGGTTTCCACGTAATAGCCTTCGCTGACGCCCCAGACATGAAGGGTCTCTCCGAAATCGGTATCAACTTCATTCAGTCCCGCGATCTCTCCCACATCTACAAGCCCAGCAAACCCGATGGTGCTGTTCAGCAGAAAGCGCGTCGTATTGGTCAGGGCGCCTTCGACATTGCCCTGCAACAGATTGTTCACCACAAGACGCGGCGTCGAGAGGTTGCCGGCGAAGTTGTTCACCATGACCTGCATCTCATCCGGCACGACCTTGTCATAGCCGCGTGACAGCGGTCGCAGAACGCCGCGGTCGACGCTTTTGTTGAAGGCATGGACCTTGCGGTTCTGTTCTTCGAAGGGATCGTTGACGCCATCACGCGCCACATAGCCTTCTGGCACGGTACAGGCTGCAAGGATCAGGACAGCGGCCAGTGGCAAAGCCCGGGTCAGAATGCGTCCAACGGACCGTGTGCTGTGAAACTGCGTTGCTTGAGGCACTGGGTTTCCCATTTTCAAATGCTTGTGTTCAACAGTCCGGTCAGTCGATCCGGCCAACGGAAAAAGCGCAAACCCCGTCCAGCTTGGCGGGACAGGTTAACCCGAATTTAGGATGGGTTCATATAACGTCCAACCCGTCGGCGAAAGGGTGCCATCGGCCTGTCGGGCAAATTTGATGGTAACAGTGACAAGTTTGGGGGTGTGGTGACAAAGGTGGCAGAGCCGGGCTTGGGTGAATTGCTGGCCGAACGGCGCAAAAGCCGAAACCTCTATTGGGCTGTAGGTCTGTTCAGCGTTTTTGCAAATCTGCTCATGCTGACCGGACCCATCTACATGTTGCAGGTCTATGACCGGGTTCTTGTCAGTGGCTCGATCGCGACTTTGGTGGCGCTGACCGCGTTGGTCGCGTTTCTCTATGGGATCATGGCACTGCTGGATCATGCCCGTGCGCAGGTCATGGCGCGTGTCGGCGCGCGTTTTCAGACCGGTTTGGACCGGCGGGTCTTTGAAGCGACGCTGCAGCGCGCTGCGCGGCGATCCGGAGATGATGTCGCAGTCAACGGCCTGCGTGACCTTGAAGCCGTGCAACGACTGATGTCCTCGCCCGTCGTGATGGCCTTGTTCGACATGCCATGGGTGCCTTTGTTTCTTCTGGGAATCGCCCTGTTCCACCCATGGCTTGGCTATCTGGCCCTGTGCGGCGGTGCGGTTCTGGTTCTGCTGACGCTGGCAAGCCAGATTGCAACCCGCCGAGCCTTGACGCAGACACATGAGGCGCAGGCAAGTGTCGACGCGCTCGCCAGCCAGTTCCAGACAGAGGCCGAGATGGTGAAGGCGCTTGGCATGCGCGATGCCGCCTTGGCGCGATGGCAGCAGTCCCGCGACGGTGTGCTGACCGGGACTCTGCGGGTAACTGATCTGAGCGGGCGTTTTGCCGCTACAAGCCGGGCCCTGCGGTTGTTTCTTCAGTCCGCGATGCTGGGCATGGGGGCCTTGCTGGTGATCCGAGGAGAGGTGACGCCCGGCGCGATGATCGCCGCCTCGATCCTTTTGGGGCGTGCACTCGCCCCGGTCGAACAGGCCATCAGCGGCTGGCCTCTGGTCCAGCGCGCTATGCGCGGTTGGGCGGATCTGTCGCAGCTTCTGTCCGACCACCCGCCAGACGCCGCCCGAACGCCGCTGCCCCCACCGCGCGCCCGCCTGGAAGTGCATAATCTGGCCGTGGTCCCACCGGGAGAAAGCCAAGCGGTGCTGCGGTCGCTGAACTTCACCCTCGCGCCGGGTCAGGCCCTTGGCGTGATAGGGCCCTCGGGCGCAGGGAAATCCGTGCTTGCCCGCGCATTGACCGGGTCATGGCCCCCGGCAGGGGGCAAGATACGGCTGGATGGAGCCTCGCTGGATCAGTATGACCCCAAGGCGCGCGGCAGGCATATCGGCTATCTGCCGCAGCGGGTGTATCTGTTCGACGGCACCATTGCCGAGAATATCGCCCGCATGTCGCTGATACCCGACCCGGCAGGGGTGGTGGATGCCGCGCGCAAGGCTGGCGCTCATGAGATGATCCTGAAACTGCCGGATGGCTATGATACCCGCGTGACGCATGCGGGTGGACGGCTGTCGGGCGGGCAGATCCAGCGGATCGGACTTGCGCGGGCAATCTATGGGGATCCGGTAATCCTAATTCTGGATGAACCGGACGCCAACCTTGACACCGCGGGGTCGCTGGCCCTCAACCGCGCGATCCGGGCAATGAAGGCAGAGGGGAAATCCGTGCTGATCATGGCCCATCGGCCAGCGGCCATTCAGGAATGCGACATGATCCTTGTGATCGAGGCGGGAAGGGGCGTGGCCTTCGGTCCCAGGAACGAGGTGTTGCAAAAGGTTCTGAGCAATCATGATGCTGTGCAAGCCGGTCTGGCATGGGGTTCGGGCGGGGCTGTGCGATGACCCATGATGCAGCCCGCTTTTCCGTCAGGGGGCCAATGCGGTTGGGGCTGGCGGCATTGATCCTGCTGCTGGGCGGGTTCGGGGCCTGGGCGACGCTGGTCGATCTCTCGGGTGCGATCGTTGCAAGCGGCAGGATCGAAGTCGATAAGAACCGGCAGGTCGTTCAGCACCCCGATGGCGGTGTCGTCCACGAGATCCTGGTGACCGAGGGGATGCGGGTGGCCGAGGATCAGGTTCTGATACGGCTTGATCCCGCAACACTCCAATCGCAACTGGCGATTATCGAGGGGCAGCTTTTCGAGTTGATGGCCCGCCGTGGCCGCCATGAAGCCGAACGGGACGGGCGCCGCGAGGCAATGTTCGACCCGCTTCTGATGAAAGCGGCGGCGGAAAACCCAGAGACAGCCCTTCTGTTGCAGGGGCAAAGGCAGCTTCTTGACGCAAGGGGTGCCTCTTTGGCCAGCCAGGTCGAACAGTTGCACAAACGCAGCCAGCAGATCGAAACACAGATTGAAGGGATCGCGTCCCAAAGGGCGGCGCTGGTGCTGCAATTGGGACTGATCACGCGCGAACTGAGCGATCAGCAAAGTCTGCTGAACCGTGGCTTGGCGCAGTCCAGTCGGGTTCTGGCGTTGCAACGCGAAATGGCCCGGCTGAACGGTCAGATCGGTGCGCTGACGGCAGAGGCCGCCACCGCCGAGAGCCGGATCACCGAAACCCAGATCGAGATCCTGCGCCTGTTCGATACGCGCCGCGAAGAGGCGATCACACGCCTGCGCGATCTGCAGTTTCGCGAGATGGAACTGGGCGAACAGCGCCGCGCCCTTGCGCTGCGTCTGGAAAGGCTGGACATTCGTGCGCCTGTCGCGGGCCTTGTCCACGGCTTGCAGGTCTTTGCCCGTCGCGCCGTGCTGCGCCCGGCTGATCCGGTGCTTTATATCGTGCCGCAGGACCGCCCGCTGGTGATCATGGCAAAGGTCGATCCGATGCATGTCGATCAGGTTTATCCGGGGCAGGCCGTGACGCTGCGCTTTCCCGCGCTGGATCAGCGCCGCACACCGGAACTGACGGGACGAGTGGTGCAGCGGTCGGCGGATACGTTTGAAGATCCCGTAACTGGCGCCACCTTCTACCGGACCGAGATCGTTCTGGCCGAGGGTGAGAGGGACCATTTGCCGGAGGGCACGACCCTTGTCCCCGGCATGCCGGTCGCGGCCTTCATCCGCACGGGCGACCGCACCACGCTGGAGTATCTGGCCAAACCGCTGACAGATTTCTTCATCACCGCCCTGCGCGAGAACTGATCCGGGTCAGACCCACCGGGACCGCGTGACTTTGCGGTTCCAATCCGGCCCGAAGCCCGATAGCGTCCGGCGCAAATCACCTGTCAGACAAGGAGCACCGCCATGACCAGTGCCATTGAAACCCGTCTTGCCAGCCTTGGCGTCACCCTGCCCGATGCGCCCGCGCCCGCCGCGAATTACGTGCCCTTCGTGCAGTCGGGCGATCTGGTCTTTGTGTCAGGTCAGATTTCGAACGGACCGGACGGTCTGATCACGGGCAAACTGGGCGACGGGATGGATGTCGCGGCCGGGGCTGCCGCCGCCAAAGCCTGCGCGATCAGCCTGCTGGCGCAACTCAAGGCCGCCTGTGGCGGTGACATCGATCGGCTGGTGCGGGTCGTGAAACTGACCGGTTTCGTCAATTCGACCCCGGATTTCACCGATCAGCCCAAGGTGATCAATGGGGCCTCGGATTTTCTGGTCGATGCGCTGGGTGACATGGGGCGACATTCGCGTTCCGCCGTGTCGGCAGCTTCCCTGCCGCTGGGTGTAGCTGTTGAAATCGAAGCGATTTTCCAGATCAGATGAGCCGCCTGCCCGATGCCTTTCTGAAGGCCCCGATTGCGCACCGCGCCTTGCATGACATGGAGGCGGGTCGTCCCGAGAACTCGCCCGCTGCGATAGAAGCGGCCTGTGCGGCTGGCTATGGGATCGAGATAGACCTGCAACTGTCCTCGGACGGGCAGGCGATTGTCTTTCATGACTATGATCTGAAACGTCTGACCGCCGAAACCGGCCCTGTACGCCAGCGCAGCGCAGCGGAACTGGGTCAGATCACGCTGAAAGGCGGCACCGACACGATTCCCACGCTGACACAGGTTCTGGCGCAGGTGGCGGGCCGCGTACCTTTGCTGATTGAAATCAAGGATCAGGACGGGGCAATGGGGGGCAGTGTCGGCGCGTTGGAGGCCGCAACTGCCCGCGCCTTGCAGGGATACGATGGTCTGGTGGCTGTCATGTCCTTCAACCCCCATTCGATGATCGCCATGGCGGGGCTGGCGCCTGACATTCCGCGCGGCCTGACCACCTGCGATTACACGCAGGAGGACTGGCCCCTGCTTCCTGCGGGTACGCGCGCACGGTTGCGCGACATTCCGGATTATGACGCAGCCAAAGCCTGTTTCATCAGCCATGATGCGAGCGATCTGGACGCCCCTCGCGTAGCGGATCTGAAGGCGCGGGGGGCGGCCATTCTGTGCTGGACCATCCGTTCGGCCGAGGCGGAGGCTGAGGCACGTCGGATTGCGCAGAATATCACCTTTGAGGGCTATGCCGCCAAGATCCCGGCTTGATCGACCCTGTCACCGCTCCAGATAGATCGGTGCATGAAGAGGGCGCGCCACAATGACGGACGACACGATCGAGATTGCCATGTTGGGCAGCCTGACCGAGGTGGCGCAAGCGGAGTGGGACGCCTGCGCCTGCCCCGAAGTGGCGGATGGTGGGCGTCCGTATGATCCCTTCACGACCTGGCGTTTTCTCAAGGCGCTGGAAGAGAGCGGGTCGGTCGGAACCGGCTCTGGCTGGCAGCCACGTTACCTGACGGCGCGACAGGACGGCCAGCTTATCGCCTGCGCGCCGATGTATGCCAAATCGCACAGTCAGGGCGAGTATATCTTCGATCACAACTGGGCCCATGCCTATGAACGGGCGGGCGGGCGCTATTATCCCAAGCTTCAGATCGCGGTGCCCTTTACACCCGCTACGGGGCGCCGGTTCCTGACCCGACCGGGGTTTGAGGAGACAGGCACAGCGGCACTGGTGCAGGGAGCGGTGGAACTGACTGCCAACAACAGCCTGTCCTCGCTCCACATTACATTTTGCACACAGGCCGAGGCAGAGGCGGGCGAAGCGTTGGGATTGATGCGCAGGGTCACGCAACAGTACCATTGGGAGAATGACGTTTACGCGGATTTCGACGGGTTCCTTGCCTCGTTGTCGTCGCGCAAGCGCAAAATGATCCGCAAGGAGCGCGACCGGGCCAATGCCTATGGCGGGCAGATCGAGATGTTGACAGGCGAACAGATTAAGCCTTGGCATTGGGAGTATTTCTGGCGCTTCTATCAGGATACCGGGGCGCGGAAATGGGGCACACCCTATCTGACGCGGCGCTTCTTCGACATCGCGCAAGACACCCTGCGCGACGACATGCTGCTGGTTCTGGCGATGCGCGATGGTGCGCCAGTGGCCGGGGCGTTGAACTTCATCGGGCGTCAGGCGCTTTTCGGCCGGTACTGGGGCTGCGTCGAGGATCATCCCTGCTTGCATTTCGAGGTCTGCTATTATCGTGCGATGGACTTTGCGATCGCCAAAGGTCTGGCGCGGGTCGAGGCCGGCGCGCAGGGAGAGCACAAGCTGGCACGCGGCTATCTGCCGGTGCCGATCCATTCGCTGCACTGGATGCGCGAGCCCGGCTTTGCCGAGGCGGTCGCCAACTATCTTGCTGCCGAACGCCGCGCGGTCGAGGAAGACATCGAGGTTCTGACGGCCTATGGTCCGTTCAGAAAGACACATATGGAGGAACAGGAATGACCGAACGCCTCAGCGATACCGGCCGCAAGACGATGCTTGAGCCTTTGTTCGAGACCGGCTGGAGCATGGTCGAAGGCCGCGATGCCATCACCAAGACATTCCAGTTCAAGGATTTCACCGAAGCCTTCGGCTGGATGACGCAGGCCGCACTTTGGGCCGAGAAGTGGAATCATCATCCGGAATGGTCCAATGTCTACAAGACAGTGACCGTTTTGCTGACGACCCATGACGTGGACGGCTTGTCCGCGCTGGATGCCAAGCTGGCCCGCAAGATGGACAGCCTTTGAACAGTTTCGACGAAAGGACCAAGACGGACTCATGCAAGAACTGATGACAACCGAACTCTGGAACGGAACCACGCTGGCCGATGTGCTGACCCTTCAATTTCTGGCCACGCTGGCCGGATCAGTCATCGGAGCGCTGGCCATCGTGCTGGGCGGCTTCATCATCGCGGGCTGGGCGCGCAACCGCGTCGTCGGATTGACGCGGCGCTATCGGCGTCTGGACGCAACGCTGTTCAGTTTTCTGGGCAATATCCTGCGGTATGTGATTCTGGCCTTTACCGCCTTGTTCGTGCTGAACACCTTCGGGATTCAAACCACCTCGATCGTGGCGGTGATCGGTGCGGCGGGTCTTGCCATCGGTCTGGCATTGCAGGGGACGCTGTCCAATGTGGCGGCCGGGGTGATGATCATCCTGTTTCGCCCCTTCAAGAACGGCGATTTCGTCGAGGTCGCGGGCGAGATGGGAACAGTGCAGGAAATTTCGCTGAACTTCACCGAGTTGTCTTCCTTGGGAAATGTGCAGGTCATCATCCCTAACAGTCAGATCTGGGGCAATGTGATCACCAATTATTCGGCCTATGACACGCGCCGGGCCGAATGGGTTTTCGGCGTGTCCTATGGGGCTGATCTGAAAAAGGCCGAAGCCATCATCCGCGAGACAATCATGGCTGATCCACGCTCCATGGCCGAGCCTGCGCCTTTTGTTCAGGTCAACAACCTTGGCGACTTCTCGGTTGATTTCCTTGTGCGTGTCTGGTGCGCCTCGGGAGATTACTTCCAGTATCAGGCCGACATGAAACGCGCCGTGAAAGAGGCGCTGGATTCAGGCGGGATCGAAATCCCCTTCCCCACAAGGACGATGATCAACGCAGCCTGACGTGGATCGGGACATCCGTCGCGTTATCGTGACTTGAATCGTTTATATCGCGTGCGATATAAACGCTGACGATATAAATGCGAAGGAGCGATAAGATGTCTGTCGATGTGAAGTACCGCACGAAAGCCACCGCAACCGGTGGCCGCGATGGCCATTCCGCGACGCAGGATGGCGCGGTCGATGTCAAGCTGGTGACACCCAAGGAACTGGGTGGCGCTGGTGGTGATGGGGTCAACCCAGAGCAGTTGTTCGCAACGGGTTATGCCGCCTGCTTTCTGGGCGCGCTGAAATTCGTTGCAGGTCAGGCCAAGGTGAAAGTGTCATCCGAAGCGACCGTGACCGCAGATGTCGGTATCGGGCCGCGCGCAGATGGCGGTGGCTTTGGTCTGGATGTGGCGCTGACCGTGACATTGCCGGGAATTGCAGATGACGTCGCGGATGACCTGATCGCCAAGGCGCATGTGGTCTGCCCCTATTCCCATGCAACGCAAAACAACATCGCGGTCAGCCTCAACCGAGGCTGAGCTCGACTTCTTTGATACCTCAAATGAAAACCCCCGCTGTCTCAGGACGACGGGGGTTTTCTTGTCGTTATCGCGGATCGAATCAGATCGCGGCCAAAAGTGCCTCGCCACCGGAAATATCGCAGGTGCCGGGGCTTTCCTCGGGATGGAAGACCGAGACGACACCATCCTCGACCAGCATGGCATAGCGCTTGGAGCGCGCCACCAGACCGGCGGGCGGTGCATCGAAATTCATGCCGATCGCCTTGGTGAATTCGCTGGATGCGTCCGAAAGCATGGTGATTCCGGCAGCGGTGGCACCTGTCGCCTCGCCCCATGCCTTCATCACGAAGGGATCGTTCACACTGATGCAGATGATCTCGTCCACACCTTTGGCCGCGAATTGATCCTTGGTGCGGATGAAGCTGGGAACGTGAGCCGAATGGCAGGTGGGCGTGAACGCGCCCGGCACCGCGAAAAGTGCCACCTTGCGGCCCTTTAGCTTATCGGCCAGCGCCACGGCTTCTGGTCCTTTTTCACCCATCTTCACAAGTGTCGCGTCGGGCAACTTGGCCCCTGTCGAAATCGTCATTGAGTCCCTCACCTTGGGTTTGCGTTTTCTGGTTCCATGGATATAGGGTGCCGCGCAACGCGAAACCAATACTTTCAAGAAGGAGTGTCCATGACGCATGTTGTCGTGATCGGCGCGGGGCAAGCCGGGTCATCGCTTGTTGCAAAACTGCGCAACTCCGGTTTCGACGGGCGGATCACGCTGATCGGCGCAGAACCTGAGCCGCCCTATCAACGCCCGCCACTGTCCAAGGCCTATCTGCTGGGCGACATGACGCTGGACCGCCTGTTTCTGCGGCCCGAGAGTTTCTATGCCGAACACGATATAGACCTGCGGCTGAACACACGCGTGACAGGGATCGACCGTGCCGCACGGATCGTGCGCCTTGGGGATGAGGTGATCCGCTATGATCATCTGGTGCTGACGACCGGTTCCGATCCGCGACGCCTGCCGTCCAGTATCGGTGGTGCGTTGGCCGGGGTGTTCGTGGTGCGCGATCTGGCCGATGTGGATGCGATGGCCCCGCATGTGGTGGCGGGCCGGCGCGCGCTGATCGTGGGCGGCGGCTATATCGGGCTGGAGGCGGCCGCCGTCGCGGCCAAGCGAGGGTTGGAGGTGACTTTGGTCGAAATGGCCGACCGTATCCTGCAACGTGTCGCTGCTCCGGAAACATCGGCATATTTTCGTGCGCTGCACCAGGCGCATGGCGTGACGATCCGCGAGGGCGTGGGGCTGGATCGTCTGTTGGGGGAAGGTCGCGTCACCGGCGCGCGCCTGAGCGATGGTACCGAACTGGCAGCGGATCTGGTCATCGTCGGCGTGGGGATTGCGCCTGCGACTGCTCTGGCCGAGGCTGCGGGACTGGAGATTGAGAACGGCATCAAGGTGGACGCGCGCGGCCAGACATCAGACCCGGCGATCTGGGCGGCTGGGGACTGCGCCTCCTTTCCGTGGAAAGCCGGGCGCATTCGTCTGGAAAGCGTGCCCAATGCCATCGATCAGGCTGAATGCGTGGCCGAGAACATTATGGGAGCCGCCAAGGATTACGAGGCCAAGCCGTGGTTCTGGTCTGACCAGTATGACGTGAAACTGCAGATCGCCGGGCTGAACACAGGATATGACCACACCGTTGTAAGGCCGGGCGACAAGCCGGGCAGCCAGTCGGTCTGGTATTTCCGCGGGGATGCGTTGCTGGCCGTGGACGCGATGAACGACCCGCGCGCCTATATGATCGGCAAGCGGCTGATCGAGGCGGGGCAATCGCCGTCACCCGCCGTGGTGGCCGATCCAGAAACGCCGCTGAAATCCCTGATGCCAGCGTGAGGATCGTCGCGGGCCGCTTCCGGGGCCGCGCGCTGGCCGCCCTGGGCAAGGGCGATCCGGCAGCGCATCTTCGCCCGACCAGTGACCGCACCCGCGAAAGCCTCTTCAATATCCTCGCAGGAGGACGCTTCGGCGACCCTGTCACGGATGCAAGGGTGCTGGATCTGTTCGCAGGGTCCGGCGCGCTCGGTCTTGAGGCTTTGTCGCGTGGGGCGGCATTTGCCACCTTCGTGGATGACGGACTCAAGGCGCAGGCACTGATCAGGCAGAATATCGCGCTCTGCGGCGCGGAAGGCGAGACCCGTATCATCAAGCGTGATGCGCGACGGCTGCCACCAAATGACGATGGCCCGTACGATCTGGTTTTTCTCGACCCCCCTTACGGCAAAGGACTGGGTGAGCTGGCGCTGACACAGGCTTTGTCACAAGGCTGGGTCGCGCCCGAGGCACTGATCATCTGGGAAGAGGGGGCCACCATCACCCCCCCCGAAGGGGTGACCTTGCTGGACAGTCGCCGCTATGGCGACACGGTCATCAGCCTGTTGCGCGCCTGATCCCGTGTGAGGGGCGAAAGACGACTCGCGACAGGGTCGGAAATGGCAAAGCAGCAGAAACCGCCCGGGTCCAGCTTGACCGGAGACTGATCCGGAAGACCCATGGCCACCCGTTACATTCCCCTGTGGACCCGTTTTGCCCCTGCGCCGGGCGTCCGGGGTTTCGCCACCCTTCAGGGGTTCGAGGCGATCACGCGCGGTATCCTCATCTCGGTATTTCCGCTGGAAATGTATCGTGCCCTGCAAGACGCGCAGACGGTCTCGCAGGTCTATTTCATGATCGGGATCACCTCGCTTCTGGCGGGGTTGATGGTCCCTTGGTTGAACCGGTTCCTGCCGCGCCGCTGGATGTATACGACGGGTGCCTCGCTCTATGTGATCGGCTCCAGCATCTCGATCTTTGGCGGCACCGAGATGATCATGTTCGCTCTTTTGTGCAATACGCTAGCGACAGTCATCACCTTCGTCTGCTTCAACGCCTATGTGCTGGACTATATCGCGCGCGCGGATCTGGGGCGGGCGGAATCGATGCGCATGTTCTACTCCGCGCTGGGCTGGACCGTTGGGCCAGTGCTGGGAGTGACACTGATGGCGATGTGGCGCCCCGCGCCTTTCGTGGTGGCGGGGATTTCGTCGCTTTGCATGCTGTCTGTCTTCTGGTCGATGCGATTGGGTAATGGCAAGCTGATCAGCCGCGCGCGCGCGCCTGCCCCCAATCCGCTGGCCTTTCTGGGCCGCTTCTTCGCGCAACCGCGCCTGATCGCAGGCTGGCTTTTCGCGGTGATACGGTCCTGCGGATGGTGGGTCTATGTCGTCTACCTGCCGATCTTCGCCGTCGAATCCGGTCTGGGCGAGGCGACGGGCGGGATCGTGCTGTCGATCACCAACGGCACCCTGTTCCTGACTCCGCTCATGCTGCGTTTCGTGCAGGCCAGTTCGATCCGCACCGCGGTGCGCTTCGGGTTTTTCGCTTCGGGCGCGCTGTTCTTTGCGGCGGGCATCGGACAATGGCTGCCGTGGGGGGCCGTCGGGGCCCTGATGGCCGCATCCTTCTGCCTGATCCTGTTGGATGTTTGCGGCGGGCTGCCGTTTCTGATGGCTGTCAAACCCTCGGAGCGGACCGAGATGTCCGCCGTCTATTCCAGTTTCCGTGACGTGTCAGGTATCCTGACGCCCGGTGTGGCCTGGCTCGTATTGCTGGTGGCGCCTTTGCCGGGTGTGTTCATGGCCTGCGGAGCAGGGCTCTGGTTGGCATGGGGAATTGCAGGAAGCCTGCACCCGCGTCTTGGACGCGGCCGCATCCGTCTTCCGGCTGTATAGACTGCGTTGCGCTTCTTCTTGCCTCAAATATCCCCGCGCGGAGCGCATCCTGCGGGTGCAAAAACGCCTCAGCCGTATGTCGGGTGGAACCGTCCCGCAGGAGAGAGCGTGAAGATCTCGCAGCCCGTAGCGGTCACACCGACAGAGTGTTCGAACTGTGCGCTCAGGGATTTGTCACGGGTCACGGCTGTCCAGTCATCGGCCAGAACCTTGGTCTCGGGGCGCCCGATATTCACCATGGGTTCGATGGTGAAGAACATGCCTTCCTCCAGCACCGGTCCCGTTCCGGGGCGGCCATAGTGCAGCACGTTGGGGGGTGCGTGAAAGACGCGGCCCAGACCATGACCACAGAAATCGCGCACGACGCTCATGCGGTGCGCCTCGACAAAGCTTTGAATCGCATGCCCGATATCGCCGAAAGTATTGCCGGGTTTGACCGCTTCGATCCCCAGCATCAGGGCGTCATGGGTGACCTCGATCAGACGCTCGGCTTTTCTCGGCAAGGTGCCGGCCGCATACATCCGACTGGTATCGCCGAACCACCCATCGACGATCACTGTCACGTCGATATTGAGGATGTCGCCGTCCTTGAGCTTTTTGTCACCCGGAATCCCATGGCAGACCACATGGTTCAGGCTGATACAGCTGGCGTGCTGATAGCCTTTGTAGCCGATTGTCGCCGATTTCGCACCCGCTTCGGCGACCTTTGCTTCGATGATCCGGTCAAGTTCCCCCGTTGTGACGCCCGGCTGCACATGTGCGGCGATCTCGTCCAGAATCCGTGCCGCGACCTGCCCAGCCCGGTGCATCCCGGCGAAGTCGCCGGCCTCATGAATGCGGATGCCATCCCGCGTAAGGCGGCCGCGATGTTGATCGTTCAAACCGGGACTCCGTCCTGCAAATCCGTTTTGCCTTTATTTAGGCCGATTTAGCACAACTTGCCAGTGCCCCCGCACAAGGCTGTCATCGGATGTGACAATTGGATGCCTTCGGGGCCAAGGTGGCAGGCATAGCAGATCACCTCGACACCTGCGTCTGATGCGGTCCGGGCCGCTGCTGCGTAAGCTGGATCAAGATCCGCAGCCAATGCAAAGCGGGTGCAATCGCTGCGTTGCACAAGGTAAAAGAGAACGGCGCGGTGTCCCTGCCGCACAACCTCGGCCAATTCTGCAAGATGCCTTGCTCCACGGGCAGTCACGCTGTCGGGAAACTCGGCCAGTCCCGGTGCGCGTGACAGGGTGACGCTTTTGACCTCGACATAAGCGTCGGGCAATCCGGGGCCACGCAGCAGGAAATCCACGCGACTGGCGCTGCCGTAGCGCTGTTCCGGCAGCACGCGGTCATAAGTGGCCAGTTCGGGCACGGCCCTCGCCTCAAGGGCTGCGCGCAGCATCCGGTTGGGCCAACCCGTGTCGATGCCCGTGAAATGCCCGTCCGCATGTTCGACCAGACGCCAGCCATAGCGCAGCTTTTTCTTGGGGTCTTCATTGCGTTCAAGCCAGATCCGTGTACCGGGCTCTGCCAGCCCCAGCATCGAGCCGGGATTGGGACAATGCGCGACCACCTCGACCCCGGCATCGGGTCCGGTCTCGGGGATCACATCCGCCAGAAACCGCTTGTAGCGGCGGATCAGGCGAGCGGGCAGCAGAGGGCTTGGAAAGCGCATGGTCTTGGGCCTATACCGTGGCATCACAGCAATCAAGGACAGCGCCATGACCAATCCCACCGCCGCCATGATCGTGATCGGGGACGAGATCCTGTCGGGTCGCACCCGCGACAGCAACATGCATTACTTGGCCGGCGAGTTGACCAAGGTCGGCATTGATCTGCGCGAGGTGCGCGTGGTCAGCGATGATGCCCCGGCCATCATCGCCGCCGCCAAGGCGCTGTCAGCAGCCTATACCCATGTCTTCACCTCGGGCGGGATCGGGCCGACCCATGACGACATCACCGCCGATTGCATCGCCGCCGCCTTTGGCCGGTCGATCGATGTGCGCGATGACGCGCGTGCCTTGCTGGCCGCGCATTATGCCCGCACCGGAGGGGAGTTGAACGCCGCCCGTCTGCGCATGGCGCGTATTCCCGAAGGTGCCGCGCTGATCGAGAACCCCGTCTCGACCGCACCGGGTTTTACGTTGGAGAATGTGCATGTCATGGCCGGTGTGCCGACCGTGTTTCAGGCCATGGTCGCCTCGGTCTTGCCGACGCTGACAGGGGGCAAGCCGCTTTTGTCGCAGACCCTGCGCATCCAGCGGGGCGAGGGCGACATTGCTGGGCCTCTGGGCGATCTGGCCGCGCGTTACCCTGATCTGTCCATCGGGTCCTATCCTTATCAGATCAACGGTGCATTTGGTGCGAATATCGTGATCCGGGGGCAGGACGGTGCCCGCGTTGACGCCGCAATGGCCGAACTGTCGGCGATTTTCCCGGCATGATGCCAGACGCCGCGCGCCTTTACGATGTGATCGACGGCACTTGGCCCGCCGCCGAAGTGCGGCAACAGGGACCTTTCCTGCTGCGCCGGGGTGATGGCGGTGGCCAGCGGGTATCTGCGGCCACAGCGATGGGCCCGGTCACGGCAGCGGATATCGACGCGGCCGAAATCGCCATGCGGGCGATGAATCAACCCCGGCTTTTCCAGATCCGCGAAGGGGATGCGGCATTGGACAGGATGCTGGCCGAACGCGGTTACGCGGTTGTCGATCCGGTCAACCTTTATGTGGCGCCTGTGCAAGGCGTGGCCACGCGCCGCCCGCCGCCCGTCACTGCCTTCTGCGTGTGGGAACCGCTGGCGATCCAGATCGACATCTGGGCCAAAGGCGGGATCGGACCGGGGCGGCTGGCGGTGATGCAGCGGGCGAAGGGGCCAAAGACTTCGATCCTCGGACGGTTGAACGATCATCCGGGCGGCACCGCTTTCGTGGCGATCCATGACGGTATCGCGATGGTGCATGCGCTTGAGGTTCTGCCGCATCAGCGCAAGCAAGGAATGGCTGGCTGGTTCATGCGGATGGCGGCGTTCTGGGCACAGGACAACGGGGCCAGTCATCTGGCCGTGGTCTGCACACAGGCGAATATCGGCGCAAACACCCTCTATGCTTCCCTCGGGATGGCGCTTGTGGGACAGTATCATTATCGCAAGCATCCAGACGACATGGAATGAACACCTGATGAGCAACGCCGACCAGCCCACCGCCCTGAACCTACCGCCCGTCGATCCTCTGCCAGCGGCAACGCAGAAATATTTCGACATTTGTCAGGACAAGCTGGGGATGGTGCCCAATGTGCTGCGGGCCCATGCCTTTGACATCGACAAGCTGAACACGTTCTCGGCGCTGTATAACGATCTGATGCTGGCCGACAGCGGCCTGAGCAAGCTGGAGCGCGAGATGATCGCGGTTACTGTGTCCTCGATCAACCGCTGCTTCTATTGCCTGACCGCGCATGGTGCCGCCGTGCGGCAGTTGTCGGGTGACCCGAAACTTGGCGAGATGCTGGTAATGAACTACCGCGTCGCGCCTCTGGATACGCGGCAGCGCGCGATGCTGGATTTCGCGGCGCTTGTGACCACCGCATCCGCCACGGTCGAGGAACATCACCGTCAGGCGCTGCGCGATGTGGGTTTCAGTGACCGCGACATCTGGGACATCGCGAATGTGGCGGCATTCTACAATATGACGAACCGGGTCGCTTCGGCCACCGATATGCGTCCGAATGACGAGTATCACGCGCAGGCCCGGTGACTCATCGGGATGTGGATCAACACCCCCTTGAACGTGATTGCCCGCTGCTTTGGTCTGGTATTGGTGCTGGGCGCTGCGGATCAGGCTCGCGCGCTTGACCTCACCTTGCCGTTCAGCGCCCAGATGACAACGCGGGTGGTTACTGCGCCGGACAGTCACGCTCTGGCCACCGGTCCCTTTGCCGAGGGGCGTCTGCGTGTTCTGGATCTGGAAGGGCAGGTCGAGAGGCAGGTGTTCCGGTTTCCCGGGCAAACCCTGACAACCTTGCAACTTCTCACGCCACTGCGCGAACAGCTGGCCGCGGTGGGATACGAGCTTTTGTTCGAGTGTGACGCCAGCGCCTGCGGTGGTTTTGATTTCCGCTTCGCGACCGAAGTTCTGCCCGCGCCCGACATGTATGTCGACCTGACGGATTTCCGATTCTTTTCGGCCCGGCGCGGGCCACAGGATCACGTCGGCGTCCTGGTCAGCGCTTCGGCCAATGCGGGTTTCGTGCAGATGATTCGTGTGACCTCGGACCCTGATGCCGAAAGCCTGCGCGTGAATACGCTAGGCGACAGTGCGACAACGGACGAACCAGAGCCAGTCGTTGCACCACCGAACCCGGTCACTCCGTCGGTCGGCCCGCCCGCCTCCGAGGCCGCAGGTGAACCGCTTCCTTTGAGCGACAGCCTGAAACTGCATGGCCATGTCATCCTCTCGGACCTCAGCTTCCAGACCGGATCATCGGAACTGTCTGACGGCCGCTTTCAGACGCTTGAGGCGCTGTCGGCCTTCTTGCTGGCTGATCCGTCACTCCGCGTTGCTTTGGTGGGCCATACCGATGCCGTAGGCGGTCTGCCCGTCAACATCACCTTGTCCCGTCAGCGCGCCGCATCGGTCAGGGAGCGGTTGATCTCGGAATACGGGGTGCCTGGTGGCCAGCTTGACGCTGAAGGGATGGGCTATCTCTCGCCAATCGCGCCCAACACGACACCTGAAGGCCGCGAAGCAAACCGCCGTGTCGAGGCGATTCTGCTGAATACCGATTAGATCACGTCCGGATCAGGATCGCGCGCAGGTCGTTGACATTGGTTCCCGTCGGGCCTGTCACGAAAAGCTGACCCACCGCGTCAAAGGCGCTCCATGCGTCATGCCCCGCCAGCAGCGCCGCAGGATCCAGCCCTGCCGCGCGCATCCGTGTCACGGTCTGCCCATCTGCAAATGCGCCCGCGTTGTCCTCGGACCCGTCGATACCATCTGTATCAGCGGCAAGTGCGGATATGCCCGCGCAGCCCTCGATCTCCAACGCCAGCGAGAGCATGAATTCGCTGTTGCGCCCGCCGCGCCCGTGATCGCCCTTGATCGTCACAGTTGTTTCGCCACCTGACAGCATCACCACGGGGGCCGCAAAAGGTCTGCCGCGCTGCGCCACCTCACGGGCCATGGCCCCATGCATCCGCGCCACTTCGCGCGCCTCGCCCTCGATGGCGTCGGACAGAATCACCGCCTCCACCCCTGTTGAACGCGCAACATCCGCTGCCGCCTCGAGTGAGCGCGCGGCTGACGCGATGACCTGCACGACATTCCCGGCAAAGCGCGGATCGTCCGATTTTGGCGCATCCTCGGGGGCGTCCTGCAGATGGCGCACAATTCTATCTGGCAGGTCTATCGCGTGATCGCGCACCGCCCTAAGCGCCTCGGCCCGGCCGACATCATCGGGGACAGTCGGGCCAGATGCGACCTGCGCCGGATCGTCGCCTGGCACATCCGACACGATCAGGCTGACCACCCGGGCGGGATGCGCCGCTGCGGCCAGCCTGCCACCCTTGATCCGGCTGATCTGCTTGCGGATCGCGTTCATCGCGCCAATCGGCGCGCCAGAAGCCAGCAGCGCCTTGTTCAGCGCCACCTCATCCTCAAGCGTCAAACCCGCGGCAGGGGCGGCCAGCAAGGCAGAGCCGCCACCGCAAATCAGTGCCACCACCAGATCGTCCGGACCCAGACCCGAAACAGCCTTGAACAGTGCGTCAGTTGCAGCCAGACCCGCCTTGTCCGGCACCGGATGGGCGGCTTCAAGCACACGGATCTGCCGGGTCGGGCAGGCATAGCCGTAGCGCGTGACAACCACGCCCTCCAGTGGCCCGTCCCAGAGATCCTCAAACGCTGCCGCGAGTTGCGCCGCGCCTTTGCCCGCGCCGATCACCACCGTTCGCCCCTTGGGGCGTTCCGGCAGGGTTGCTGCAAGCGCGCGCCGTGGATCGGCGGCGGCGACCGCCGCCTTGAACAGGGACGCCAGAAAGGCGCGGTCATCAGAAGTCATCGGATCGCCTTTGTCAGAAAATCAGACGCGCCCTTTCCAGGGCACAAGCCACTTTTCCGCGATCCGCATCAGGATGTCGATGCCATAGCCGATGATCCCGATCAGGATGATCCCCATGATCACGACGTCGGTCAGTTGGAACCGGCTGGCGACCATGATCATCATGCCTGCGCCCTTCTCCGCAGCCACAAGTTCGGCGGCCACGACGGTGCCCCAGCACACGCCCATGGCCACCCGCGCGCCGGTAAAGATCTCGGGCAGGGAATTCGGCACGATCACATGGCGCAGGATCTGCCATTTGCTGGCCCCCAGCGAATACGCAGCGTGGACCTTGGAAATCGCGACACCGGAAACCCCCGCCCGCGCTGCAATCGTCATGATCCAGAGGGCGGCCAGGAAAAGCAGGATGATCTTGCCTGACTCGCCGATCCCCGCCCAGATGATCACCAGCGGGATCAGGGCCAAAGGCGGCACGGGGCGCATGAATTCGACGATGGGATCGAACCATCCGCGGAACCAGCCCGAAAGGCCCATTGCATAGCCCAGCGGGATGCCCACCAGCGCGCCCAGCACAAAACCCGCAATAACCCGATAGAGCGACCAGCCCAGATGTTCCCACAGGGTGAAATTCTGATAGCCGCTGGCCGCAATTTCGGACACGCGCGCCACCACCGCTTCGGGCGGTGGAAGCCAGATCGGCTCCATCTGCATCCCCTTGGAGGGCGAGAAGTTCAGCGTACCGCGCGCTGTAAGGGTCACACGGCCCGCTGGGGTATCGACGCTGTCACCGGGCATGACGGGTTGGCCCTCGATGGCCACGACCTTGACCCCATCCGCGCGGGACAGGGCGTCATTATCGTCCCATGTCACCAACACTGACCGCCATGCTCCCACGGTCACGGCATCGTTCCTGGCAAAGCCTTCGCCAGGTTCGACCTCGGGGGGTGCGGCGGTCTCACCCGGCGGTGCCACACGGGCAAAAACAGTGGCGTCATCACGTGCGCCGTCCGGGCCTTCGACCGTGTAAGTGAACCGTGTCTCGCCGATGAAAGGGCCGGGGACATGGAAAGGTGCCCATTTGCTGCCGGTAAAGGCTCCCCAGATCAGAAAGATCGTCAGCACAGAAATGAGGCTGGCCGCACGATCCGGTCGGACCGCGCTTTCGTCGCCGAAGGTCACGGTCTTGAGCGAGGTGAAGTCATGGCTTTCCCGCAGCCGCCGCAACCCGATCCGGATCACGACGAAACTGCCCACGAAGATCGCCAGATAGATCAGCAGAAGCGGAATCATGCGCCCGCCTCCACGGATCTGCCCATGATCTCTTCTTCCATATCCCAGATCATGCCCAGGATCTCTTCGCGGCGTGTTGCGAAATCGGGATGGCGCTTCACGCTGCGCAGGTCCTGACCCACGCCCATCTCGGCAAAGGGCAGGCGATATTCGCGATGGATGCGCCCCGGACGCGGCGCCATGACAAGAAGCCGCTCGCCCAGAAGCAAGGCCTCCTCGACCGAGTGGGTGATCAGGATGATGGTCTTGCCGGTTTCCTTCCACAGCTTCAGGACCAGACCCTGCATCTTCTCGCGCGTCAGTGCGTCCAGCGCGCCCAAGGGCTCGTCCATCAGGATCACGTCGGGATCATTCGCAAGGCAGCGCGCCAGTGCCACGCGCTGCTGCATCCCGCCCGATAACTCGTAGACGGCCTTGTCCTTGAAATCGCGAAGCCCCACGACGTCCAGCAGGTGATCCACCGTGCCTTTCCACTGCGCTTCGCGCTGGCCCGCCATCCGGGGGCCAAAGCTGACATTGTCGCGCACGCTCATCCATTCGAACAATGCGCCCTGCTGGAACACCATCCCGCGTTCCGCAGCGGGCCCCGTGACCCGCGCGCCATTCAGGGTGATCTGGCCTTCGGTGGGGGCCAGGAATCCCGCCACAATGTTCAGAAGCGTAGTCTTGCCACAGCCTGAAGGGCCCAGCACGCTCAGCAATTCACCGGTGTTCAGTGTCAGGCTCACATCCCGCAGCGCCTGCACATGGCTGCCATTCGGCAGATCGAACCGCATCGATATCTTGTCGATGGAAAGTGTCGACACGCCCCGCCCCTTCCTGTTCCCGGGTCCGGCTTTGGCCCGCGCGCCTGACATCAGGCCCTGGGACAACCGGCTTCTTCTTGCCCAAAATATCCCCGCGCGGAGCGCATCCGCCCGCGCAGCCGGCAGGGCCGCCCGTTGGCAGCCCTGCCGATGATATCTACATCCCCTTCGCGGTCGTCAGAGGCCCGGTGTTCACCCGGTCGGCATAGCTTTCCAAGGCCGACGGGATACTGCCCGCATCCACAAAGACCTGCGCCACGCCCAGCATGAAATCCTGCGCGCCGCCACCCAGCCATTTGGCGGACAATTGATCCTCGATCGAGGGGAAGACGAACGTGCTCATGTCACGTTCGGCTGCTGCTTCGTCCATGCCGGCGTCCTTGGCGATCACGGGCAGCATCTCTGCCTTTTTCGACCCTTCGTTCCACATCGCGTTGGCATCCGCCGTCACCTTGACGAACGCCGCCACCAGTTCGGGGTTTTCTGCCACGAAGGACGCGGGCGAGGATGTTACGTCAAAGACGAGGATCCCCAGCTCTTCCTTTTCGGCCCCGGTCAGCAGGACATTGCCGTGCTCTTTCATACGGTTGAGGCCACCGCCATAGCCGCAGGCCATGTCCACGGCACCTTGTGCCAGCGCAGCCGCTCCTTCGGGCGGAGCCATGTTCACGATCTCGAGGCTGGCCAGATCAATGCCGAAATGGTCCATCTGGCGCAGAAAACCATAATGCGCGGCGGTGCCCAGCGGGACGGCGACCTTCTTGCCCGCCAGTTCGGCGGCATTTGTCTTGTCGATCTCAAGATCCGTGCGCACGACGCAGTTGTCATTGTCCGAATAGGACACGGCCACGTCGATGATCTGAAGATCCTGTCCGGCGCTGGTGGCCACAACGAAGGGCGGCACACCTTGGCTGACCGCAATATGCACATCACCCGATGCCATGGCGGCGCTCATGGCGGTGCCGGTGTCGAAGGCGCGCCAGTTGACCTTGACGCCCAGCGCCTCGTCAAAGGTGCCCATCTGCTTGGCATATTGGAAAGGCATGGGCCATTCGGTGAAATAGGCCACAGTGATTTCCTGGGCTGTAGCGGCAGTCGCAACCACAGCCATGGCAAGGCCAGCGACGGCCCCCATCAGTCTTGCTTTCGGTGTCATCCATATCTCCCGTCGGTTAACGCCACCTGTTGCGGTGGTCTGTCGATTCTGACGGTGCAACCCGTGCCATCCATGACGGCGCCGTCCGACCGCTGCGAATATCGGACCGGAAAAGCCGATTCCCTTCAATGATTTTCTATCCGCTGCGATCCAACCCGGTGGCAGGCGCCTGTCTTTTCACAGGATCTGAACAAGGTTTTCGGTTTATCTTCAGCCGTTTGATCGGCTCGCCCAAAAAGAAGGCGCCGCGCCGTCATCTGGCTGGCCTTAATGAAGCAGGCGATCTGGCCCTATTTCTTTGCCCTTGGTTGCATGTGATACTACGGCGCAATGCTTGCCGAACGGCGGGCCAAATACCTTTGCATTCAGATGGAGCGGCAAAATGATGGACGGCAAGTTCGACAATGACATTCAGGCTGTTGTGGACGCCGACCGCGCCCATGTCTGGCACCACCTGAGCCAGCACAAACCCTATGAGACGACCGATCCCCGCATCATCGTCGAGGGCAAGGGGATGCGTGTCTGGGACCAGAAAGGCAAGGAACATCTGGACGCCGTGTCGGGTGGTGTCTGGACCGTGAACGTCGGTTATGGCCGTGAGCGGATCGCAAACGCCGTGCGCGACCAGTTGATCAAGCTGAACTATTTCGCAGGCTCAGCCGGGTCGATCCCCGGGGCGATGTTCTCGGAACGGTTGATCGAGAAGATGCCGGGCATGAGCCGGGTCTATTACTGCAACTCTGGCTCGGAGGCGAACGAGAAAGCCTTCAAGATGATCCGCCAGATCGCGCACAAGCGCCATGGCGGCAAGAAGCACAAGATCCTGTATCGTGACCGCGATTATCACGGCACGACCATCGGCTGTCTGTCGGCCGGAGGTCAGGATGAGCGCAACGCGCAATACGGCCCCTTTGCCCCCGGTTTCGTCCGCGTGCCCCATTGCCTTGAATACCGCGCCGCCGATCAGGGTGCCCCGGTCGAGAATTACGGCGAATGGGCCGCCAACCAGATCGAAGCCGTCATTCTGGCCGAAGGTCCCGAAACCGTGGGCGGCATCTGCCTTGAGCCTGTCACCGCCGGCGGCGGTGTCATTACCCCGCCCGAAGGTTACTGGCAGCGCGTTCAGGAGATCTGCCGGAAATACGATGTGCTGCTGCATATCGACGAGGTTGTCTGCGGTGTTGGCCGGACCGGCACTTGGTTCGGCTATCAGCAATATGGCGTCCAGCCCGACATGGTCACAATGGCCAAGGGTGTGGCATCAGGCTATGCCGCCATCGCCTGTCTGGTGACGACCGAATCCGTGTTTGACATGTTCAAGGATGATGCGACCGATCCGCTGAACTATTTCCGCGACATCTCGACCTTCGGCGGCTGCACCGCTGGCCCGGCTGCGGCGCTGGAGAACATGGCCATCATCGAGGAAGAAGGTCTGCTCGAGAACACCACAAAGATGGGCCATTACATGCTGGACCGTCTGGCCGAGCTGAAAGACAAGCACGCGGTCATCGGCGATGTCCGTGGCAAGGGTCTGTTCCTTGGCGCGGAACTGGTAGCGGATCGCAGCACGCGCGAGCCTATGGCGGAAAAGCGGGTGCAGATGGTCACGGCCGATTGCATGGCGCAGGGCATCATCATCGGGGCGACCAACCGCTCCTTGCCCGGCCTGAACAATACCTTGTGCTTCAGCCCCGCGCTGATCGCCACGAAGGACGATATCGACCAGATCATCGAGGGCGTCGACGGGGCGCTGACCCGCGTTTTCGGCTGATCATCACCCATATCTGAGAAAAAGGCGCGGGGGAAACCTCGCGCCTTTTTCAGTTGCCTACCCGTGCAGCGCCTTGCTGTCAGCCGGTGCCTGATCCCGTTCGGTCATCCCGTAGTCGCGCAATACATGCAGGACCTTCAGCTGGTAATCCGCGAACATCTGTCCCCGCCCGGCCTTTTGCGCGCCACGATGCTCTGGCAGTTGCCGCCAGCGATCCAGCGCCGCTTCATCCTCAAAGAACGAGATCGAGAGCAGCTTGTCAGGGTTTGTCAGGCTTTGGAACCGCTCGACGCTGATGAATCCATCCATCCCCTCGACCAAGGGACGCATCTTGGTGGCCATGTCCAGATAGGACTGTTTCATACCCTCTTTCGGGGTGACTTCGAATATCACGGCAATCATTGCGCGCTCCCTTTGTGATCCCTGTGCCGCAGAAACATCGCTGCAGCCGTGGACAGGAACAAGCCCTACACGCAATAAGACCAGTTTACGCGAGCCTTAGGGCCAGCATAGAGTAAGGTCATGGCCATACCCGTCGAGACCTTCTTTCTTGATCCCGCAGCGCAGGGCACGTTGCAGGCGCGCATCCAGCAGATGATCGCTGGCGGTATTCTGTCGGGCCGTTTCCGGCGTGGCGAGAAGCTGCCCTCCACCCGCCGTCTGGCGCTGCATCTGGGAATCAGCCGCATCACAGTGACACTGGCCTATACGGAATTGCTGGCCAATGACTACCTCGCCGCCAAGGGGCGGTCGGGTTACTATGTCTCTGACAATGCACCGGAACCGCCACCCGGCCCGACCACCGTGCCCCGACAAGATGCGGTGGACTGGACGCGCGCCATCGGGCAGCGCTTTACGGGGGGATCGACCCCGGTGAAACCACAGGATTGGGCCAGTTTCCGATATCCCTTCATCTATGGTCAGGCGGACCCCACCCTGTTCGATCATGCCAACTGGCGGCTTTGCGCCGTGCAGGCGCTGGGGGCGCGGGATTTCACCGCACTGACAACCGACTACTATGATCAGGACGACCCGCAACTGATCGAATTCATCACCCGTCACACCCTGCCCCGGCGCGGAATCGTGGCGCGACCGTCCGAGATTCTAGTAACGCTCGGCGCGCAGAACGCGCTGTGGCTGACGGCTCAGGTTCTTTTGACACAACGTCGTCTGGCCGCGATCGAGGACCCTTGCTACCACGCGCTGCGCGATATCCTCATGCAGTCGCGTTGCCGTCTGGCCCCTGTTCCCGTGGACGCGGACGGTCTGCCGCCTGATGCGATCCCGGATGGCACGGATGTCATCTTCACCACGCCCAGCCATCAATGCCCCACCTCGGCCACCATGCCGATGGACCGTCGCCGGGCTTTGCTGGACCATGCGCGCGCATTGGATGCGATCATCGTCGAGGATGATTACGAGTTCGAGATGTCCTATCTGTCGCCACCCTCTCCGGCGTTGAAGTCGCTGGATACGGACGGGCGCGTGATCTATGTGGGCAGCTTCTCGAAATCGCTGTTTCCGGGGTTGAGGCTTGGCTATCTGGTGGGGTCCGAGGCGTTCATCCGCGAGGCCCGCGCCCTGCGCGCCAGTGTGCTGCGCCATCCGCCGGGGCACATTCAGCGCACGGCGGCCTATTTTCTGTCGCTGGGCCATTACGATGCACAGATCCGGCGTATGGCCCGTGCCCTCTCGGACCGCCGCAAGGTTCTCGAAGAGGCGATCCAGCAGCACGGATTGACCATCGCCGGACGTGGCACCTTCGGTGGATCAAGCATCTGGATGCGCGCGCGGGACGGGGTGGATACCGGGCAGGTGGCACTTGATCTGCGCGCCAAGGGAGTGCTGATCGAACCGGGTGCACCTTTCTTCGCGGCCGACACCCCTCCCGCCCATTTCTATCGTCTGGCATATTCCTCGATCCCATCGACACGGATCGGCGACGGGGTCCGGTTGGTCGCGGAAGCGATGCGCTGATGCAGTAAGCGGTTTACTCTGGCCCTAGTGGCATAGATCAACTGGCCCTATTGTCAAAGGTCGGTGGCCCCTAATCTGATCCTTGCCCGGTTACGGGCCTTTTCCCCTGACCGGAGCATTCCCCATGAAAATGACAACCGAAGAAGCCTTCGTGAAGACCCTTCAGATGCATGGGATCGAACATGCCTTCGGGATCATCGGTTCCGCATTCATGCCGATTTCCGATCTGTTCCCGCGCGCGGGCATCACCTTTTGGGATTGCGCCCATGAAGGCTCGGGCGGGATGATGGCGGATGGGTATACTCGCGCCACGGGCAAGATGTCGATGATGATTGCGCAGAACGGGCCCGGCATCACCAATTTCGTGACGGCCGTGAAAACCGCCTACTGGAACCACACGCCGCTGCTGCTCGTCACGCCGCAGGCCGCCAACAAGACCATCGGCATGGGCGGTTTTCAGGAGGTCGAGCAGATGGCGCTGTTCAAGGACATGGTCGCCTATCAGGAGGAGGTGCGCGACCCGTCCCGCGTGGCTGAGGTATTGAACCGGGTTATCCTGAACGCGCGGCGGATGTCGGCCCCGGCACAGATCAACATGCCGCGCGATTACTGGACGCAGGTGATCGATATCGAGTTGCCCGAAATGGTGACCTTCGAGCGCCCCGGCGGCGGCGAGGAGGCGGTGCAACGCGCCGCCGACCTTTTGTCATCTGCGCGTTTCCCGGTAATTCTGAACGGCGCGGGCGTGGTTCTGGGCGGGGCAATCCCCGCGTCCATGGCGCTGGCCGAACGGTTGGATGCGCCGGTCTGCGTGGGCTATCAGCACAATGACGCCTTCCCCGGCTCGCATCCGTTGTTTGCAGGGCCGCTGGGATATAACGGGTCAAAGGCGGGGATGGAGCTGATCGCCAAGGCAGATGTGGTGCTGTGTCTTGGCACGCGGCTCAATCCGTTCTCGACGCTGCCGGGCTATGGCATCGACTACTGGCCGAAAGAGGCCAAGATCATTCAGGTCGATATCAACCCTGACCGTATCGGCCTGACCAAAAAGGTAACGGTGGGGATTGTGGGCGACGCGAAGAAGGTCGCCATCTCCATTCTTGAAAGGCTTTCGCCGACAGCAGGCGATGCCGGTCGGATCGAGCGGAAATCCCTGATCGCACAGACGAAATCGCAATGGGCGCAGCAACTCTCCTCGATGGATCATGAAGAGGACGACCCCGGCACCACATGGAATCAGCGTGCCCGCGCCGACAAGCCTGACTGGATGAGCCCCCGGATGGCCTGGCGGGCGATCCAGTCCGCGCTGCCACGCGACGCGATTATCAGCTCGGATATCGGCAACAACTGCGCCATCGGCAACGCCTATCCCAGCTTCGAGGCGGGGCGGAAGTATCTTGCACCCGGTCTGTTCGGGCCCTGCGGTTACGGTCTTCCGTCCATTATCGGTGCCAAGATCGGCTGCCCCGATACGCCGGTGGTGGGCTTTGCGGGGGACGGTGCCTTTGGCATCGCAGTCACGGAACTGACCGCGATCGGCCGCCCGGAATGGCCCGCCATCACGATGGTCGTGTTCCGAAACTACCAATGGGGCGCGGAAAAGCGCAATTCGACCCTGTGGTATGACGACAATTTCGTGGGCACCGAACTGGATGAACAGGTCAGTTATGCCGCAATCGCGCGCGCCTGTGGCTTGCAGGGTGTGCAGGCGAAAACGATGGAGGAATTGCGCGCCGCCCTGACCACTGCGATCGAGGATCAGATGCAGCATGGCAAGACCACGCTGATCGAAGCCCTCATCAACCAAGAACTGGGTGAACCCTTCCGCCGCGACGCCATGAAGAAACCGGTTCCGGTCGCAGGCATTTCCGCCGCCGATATGCGCACACAGCAGCCGCTCTGAACCCGGTGGGTCCACAGCGCCGCCATGTTTCTTCTTGCCGGAAATATCCCCCGCGCGGAGCGCATCCGCCGGGAAGGATTGTCCTTCAGCAAAGGCAAGGTCGGAACGCTGATCCTTCACCCTTGCCTAATGTCTGAACCCGTGGTCGATTGAACCGGTCATGAGAGAACCCTTTCCCTTCTTGTCGCAAGTGACCGCAGAGGCTCCGCGGCGACTTCTGGATCAGGCGCGTGGCCTGCCGGTGCCGCGCGTCGCGCTGGTGAATGCCGGCAGCGTGAATGCGCTTGAAGGGATCCGCGAGGCCGCCGACGCGGGGCTGGCCCACCCTGTCCTGATTGGGGATGCGCCAAAGATCAGGACTGTGGCAGATGAAATCGGCTGGGATATCGCCGCCCTGCGCCTGATCCACGCCCCCGGGGCCGAGGCGAGCCACCGGGCCGCCGAATTGGCCCGCAAGGGCGAGGTCGATGCGATCATGAAGGGGCAGGTGCATACTTCGGTCTTTCTCAAAGGTCTGTTGCCGCGCGCGGCCGGACTGCGGGACGCCGATACGCGCTGCGGTCATGTGTTTCACATCACGGCGCCCCATTCCGACCGTCCGCTTCTGCTGACTGATGGTGCGCTGAACGTGGATCCGGATATCGCCTGTCGTCAGGCCTGCCTGACCCACGCCGTGCGTCTGGCACAGCAGTTGGGGATCGCGCGTCCCAAGGCGGGCATCCTGTCGGCGAATGAGGATCCGCTTCCCTCGCTTCAGAATTCGATGGATGCGGCTGTGATCTCTGCCTGGGCCAAAACCGCCTTGCCACAGGCAGATGTGGCCGGACCGATGGCGCTGGATCTGATCTTTTCGGCCGAGGCGGCGGCGGCCAAGAACTATGTCTCGCCCGTCGCGGGGGACGCGGACATCATCCTGACGCCCAACATCACAACGGGGAATGCGATCTTCAAGCTGATGTCGCTGGGGATGGGGTGCTGTGCCGCCGGGGTCGTGCTGGGATTGAAGGTTCCGGTCCTGCTGACCTCTCGTGCGCAGGGGGCACCGGCGCGCATAGCATCGGCGGCGCTGGGGGTCATCGCGGCGGGGGTGCGGCGATGATCCTGGTCGTCAATGCCGGGTCCAGCTCGATCAAGGTCGAGGTGTTCGACAGGGATCTGGTGTCGCTTTGCCATGCGGCTGTGTCCGAGATCGGCAGTGCCTCAGCCCGGTTGCGGATAGGTGACCGAGCCGAGGCCGTGCTTGCTGCGGATCACGGGTCGGCACTGGCGCATCTGCTTGGGGCTTTGTCCGGAGAGGGTATCACGCTGGACCGCTTGACGGCTGCGGCGCATCGGATCGTGCATGGTGGCGCGGATCTGACGGCCCCCGCCCGGCTGACGCCGGAGGTGTTGGACAAAGTGGCCGCCTGCAATGATCTGGCGCCGCTTCACAACCCGCATAACCTGTCGGGAATCGCAGCCTTGATGCGGCTGGCCCCGGATCTGCCGCAATTCGCCAGCTTTGATACGGCTTTTCACGCAACGAATCCGGCGCTTGCCGTGACCTATGCCATTCCGAAGGCCGAGCGTGACAAAGGCATCCGGCGCTATGGCTTTCACGGGCTGAGCTATGCGGGACTGGTCGAGAAGCTGCGCCCGGCCCTGCCGGGGCGCTTGCTGGCGCTGCATCTGGGCAACGGCGCCAGTCTTTGCGCGATCGTTGAGGGGCGCTCGGTTGCGACCTCGATGGGGTATTCGCCGCTGGATGGTTTGGTGATGGGCAGCCGTGCGGGAAGTATCGACGGGATGGCGGTGCTGCGGATGGCTGCGGATCACGGGATCGAGGGGGCGGCACATCTGTTGAATCATGACAGCGGGTTACGCGCGGTTGGCGGCACAAATGACATGGCAGAGCTTCTCGCCACCGATACGGAGCGGGCACGCTTTGCGGTGGATCATTTCTGCTATTGGGCCGCGCGGCAGGCGGGATCGGCCATTGTCGCCATGGGCGGTCTGGACGCCATCGCCTTCACGGGTGGCATTGGCGAGAATGCAGGGGCGGTGCGTGACACGATCGTTGCGCATCTTGCCTGTTTCGGACCGGTGCCCGTCCATATCGTGCCTGCGGATGAGGAACGGCAGATCGCACGCGATGCCCTGTCGCTGATGCAGGGGGTGACGGCATGACCCAGCCATATCTGGACACTTCTCCCCCTGTATCGGACGAGATCCGCAAGACCACCTGCTACATGTGCGCCTGCCGTTGCGGGATCAACGTGCACATGAAAGGAGACAAGGTCGCCTATATCGAAGGCAACCGCGATCATCCTGTGAACAAGGGTGTTCTCTGTGCCAAGGGCTCGGCCGGGATCATGCAGGTCAACGCACCTTCGCGACTGCGCGCGCCGTTAAAGCGGGTTGGGCCGCGCGGATCCGGGCAGTTCGAAGAGATCAGCTGGGACGAGGCGCTGGCGCTCGCGGTATCGTGGTTGAAGCCATTGCGCGAAACCGCCCCCGAAAAGCTGGCCTTCTTTACCGGGCGGGATCAGTCCCAAAGCTTCACCGGTTGGTGGGCGCAGCAATTCGGCACGCCCAACTTCGCTGCCCATGGCGGGTTTTGCAGCGTCAACATGGCGGCGGCGGGCATCTACACGATGGGCGGGGCCTTCTGGGAGTTCGGCCAGCCCGATTGGGAGCATACGAAGCTGTTCATCCTGTTCGGCGTAGCCGAGGATCATGACAGCAACCCGATCAAGATGGGGATCGGCAAGCTCAAGGCGCGCGGGGCGCGGATCGTGGGGGTCAATCCGATCCGGTCTGGTTACAACGCCGTGGCCGATGACTGGCTGGGGATCACTCCGGGCACTGACGGGCTGCTGATTCTGTCGCTGGTGCATGAGTTGCTGCGCGCGGGCAAAATCGACGTGGATTACCTGTCGCGCTATACCAACGCTCCCGTTCTGGTGAATGGCGATCCGAAATCGCCGGAATACGGGCTTTTCCTGCGCGATGACGCGGGCAAGCCCTTGGTCATCGACCGGGCCACTGGCAAGCTGACCGCCTTCGATCAACCCGGCGTGCGCCCCGATCTGGCGGCAAGCCACCGCCATGCGGGTGTAACCCATCGGCCGGTGATGCATCTGCTGGCCGAACGGTATCTTGATCCGCAATATGCGCCCGAGGCCGTAGCGGCACGTACCGGAATTGCCGCGGCCAAAATCCGCGCCCTGGCAGCACAGATTGCGCATGCCGCCTTTGACGCACCCGTCGTACTGGAGCGGCAATGGACCGATTTCCGGGGCGAGAGTCATGAAACCATGGTGGGCCGCCCCGTCGCCTTTCACGCGATGCGGGGGATCTCGGCCCATTCCAACGGGTTCCAGACCGCCCGCGCGCTGCATATGTTGCAAATCCTGCTCGGGGCGGTGGAAACCCCCGGCGGGATGCGCTTCAAGCCACCCTATCCCAAGCCTGCGACCGCCCATCCCAAGCCGCATTGCAAGGTGACGCCCGGCGCGCCGCTGGATGGGCCGCATCTGGGCTATGTGCAGGGGCCGGATGACCTGTGCCTCAAGGATGACGGCACGCCTGCGCGGATCGACAAGGCGTTCACATGGGAAAACCCCATGTCGGCCCATGGGTTGATGCATATGGTCATCAGCAATGCCCACGCCGGCGATCCCTACCGGATCGACACGCTGTTTCTGTATATGGCGAATATGTCGTGGAATTCGTCCATGAACACGGGCGGCGTCATCAAGATGCTGACCAATACGGACGAGAACGGCGATTATGTGATCCCGCGCATCATCTATTCCGATGCCTATAGTTCCGAGATGGTCGCCTATGCCGATCTGATCCTGCCCGACACGACCTATCTGGAGCGGCATGACTGCATCAGCCTTCTGGATCGCCCGATTTCCGAGGCCGATGGCGCCGGGGATGCAATCCGCTGGCCGGTGGTTCAGCCTGACCGAGATGTGCGCGGGTTCCAGTCGGTGCTGCTGGATCTGGGGGCACGGTTGAACCTGCCGGGTATGGTGAACCCGGATGGCAGCGCGCGGTTTGTCGATTACGCCGACTATATCGTGAACCACGAACGCAAGCCCGGCGTCGGTCCTTTGGCCGGGTGGCGCACAGGCGAAAAGGGTCTGACCCATGGGCGCGGCATGCCCAACGCGGCGCAACTGGATGAATACATCCGCAACGGCGGTTTCTTTGTGGCGCATGTGCCGGAAGATGCCGCCTATTTCAAACCGTGGAACCGCGCCTATCAGGATTGGGCCGTGGGCATGGGCTTTTACGACAAGCCCGAACCCTATCTGTTCCAGCTTTACGTCGAGCCGCTGCGGCGGTTCCAACTTGCAGCCGATGGACATGGGACACGCCAACCGCCCGAGCATCTACGCCAGCGGATCAAGGCGACGCTTGACCCACTACCCGTCTGGTATGCCGCGCTGGAAGACGGCCATGCCGACCCTGAGGAATTCCCGATCCATGCCCTGACGCAGCGCCCAATGGCGATGTATCACTCATGGGGCACGCAGAACGCATGGCTCCGCCAGATCCACGGGGTTAACCCACTTTATGTGCCGACAAAGCTCTGGGTGCAGCATGGCTTTGCCGAGGGGGATTGGGCGCAGGTGACCTCGGCGCATGGGGTGATCACCGTGCCAGTCTCGCATATGGCGGCGCTGAACGAGAACACGGTCTGGACGTGGAATGCCATCGGCAAACGCAAAGGTGCATGGGCACTGGATGAAGAGGCACAGGAAGGCGAGAAGGGGTTTCTGTTGAACCATCTGATCCACGAATTGCTGCCGCCGCGCGGGGATGGGTTGCGCTGGTCGAATTCCGATCCAGTCACAGGGCAGGCAGCGTGGTTCGATCTGCGCGTGAAGATCGAGAAGGTGCCCGCCCCGGCGCGAAGTCAGCCTGCCTATCCTGCCATCAAGTCTCCTGTCGGAAAGGGTCCGGATTCAATGGCATGGAAGGTCAGTCGATGAGTCCCCAGCAGCGCACCCTTTTGTTGATCGCGGTTTTTGTTGCTTTGATCATCGGCAGTTTCATCTGGTTCATCGCCACGTGGGATCCGGCACAGGAGCAGCCCGTATCAACCATAATCGAACCGGATGAGGTGCGTCAGGTATGACCACCCTGCCCTCTCATACCGAGCGCAAGCTGGGGCTGGTCATTGACCTTGATACCTGCGTCGGCTGTCACGCCTGTGTGGTGTCCTGCAAGGGGTGGAACACCGAAAACTACGGCGCGCCTCTGTCGGATCAGGACCCCTACGGGGCCGAACCATCCGGCACCTTTCTGAATCGGGTGCACAGCTATGAGGTGCAGCCCGCATCGGGCGCGGCGCAACTGGTGCATTTCCCGAAATCCTGTCTGCATTGCGACAATGCCCCTTGCGTGACGGTCTGCCCCACGGGTGCAAGCTACAAGCGTCAGGAGGACGGCATCGTTCTGGTAAACGAGGATGCCTGCATCGGATGCGGTCTATGCGCCTGGGCCTGCCCTTATGGCGCGCGCGAGATGGATATGGCGGCCAAGGTGATGAAAAAATGCACTCTTTGCGTCGACAGAATTTATAATGTGAACCTGCCAGAGGAGGACCGCGTGCCCGCTTGTGTGCGGACCTGTCCCAGCAATGCGCGCCATTTCGGGGATCTGGCCGACCCAAACAGCGATGTCAGCCAATTGGTCGCGGCACGCGGTGGAATGGACCTGATGCCGGAGCAGGGCACAGCTCCCGTGAACAAGTACCTGCCGCCCCGGATCAAGGACAGGCTGGACCGGGCGGAGGAGATCGATATCCTAGCCCCCTTCCTTGAACCCGTAACAGATCAGCCCAAGGGTTTCCTTGGTTGGCTGGACAAGGCATTGGACAGGTTCTGACATGCATCCCGCACCGTCCATCATTGCCTTCACAACCCTGTCCGGTCTGGGCTTTGGCCTGATGGTCTGGCTGGGGCTGGGAATGCCAGGATCAACCGGGCTGGTGGCCTTTGTGTTCTTCGCGATCGCCTATGCTTTGGCGGGGGGCGGGCTGATCGCGTCGGCCTTTCATCTGGGGCATCCCGAGCGCGGGCTGCTGGCCTTTACGCAGTGGCGGTCAAGCTGGCTAAGCCGCGAGGCAGTGCTGTCTGTGGCCACGCTTGGCGTGATGGGGGTCTATGCCATCGGACGGATCTTCTTTGCTGCCGATTGGCTGCTTCTGGGCTGGTTGGGTGGCGCGCTGGCGCTGGGCACGGTTTTGGCGACCTCGATGATTTACGCGCAGATGAAAACTGTGCCGCGATGGCGCAGCCCACTGACGCCTGCACTGTTCCTGTTGTTGTCGCTGGCTGGAGGCGCGCTGCTGGCCGGGCAGGTCAGTTGGGCGCTGATCCTGCTGGCCCTCTCGGCCGTCCTTCAACTGGCGTGGTGGCGGCAGGGCGACCACGCCTTTGCTGCGTCAGGCACGACAATGGCCAGCGCCACGGGGCTGGGTCCTATCGGGCAGGTGCGCGCCTTCGAGCCGCCCCATACTGGGCCAAATTATCTGCTGCGCGAAATGGTGCATATCGTGGGACGCAAACATGCGCTGAAGCTGCGGGTGATCGCATTTGGACTTGGTTATGTCCTGCCGATTGCGCTTCTTCTGGCACCGTTCAGCCATGTCATGGGGATGCTGGCCGTGATCAGCCATATCATCGGCGTTCTTGCCTCGCGCTGGTTGTTCTTTGCCGAGGCCGAACATGTGGTCGGCCTCTATTACGGCAAGCGCTGATCAGCGGGCAGGGGTCTTGCCGCGCACGCCATCCCACCAGCGGCGGACCTTGCCACGTCTGTCAATAACGTGGCCAGTCGCTGCTTCAAAGCTATCGCCGATATCTTCCAGCACGGGATCAATGCGGGCCTGACGGAAGCGCCGCCAGCGGACCCAGATCGCCCAGAACACAGCCGCCAGAAGCGTCAGGATGGTGATGTTGATCCACGGGATGATCGTCACATCGGGGCTGTCCACGCGCCAGATCTTGATCGCGTTGGGATAGATCGACAGAAATTCGTTGCGCCAGCCATAGTGGCGGATCACCACCCATTGCGCCTGCTGGCCGCTGGTCGAACGGCTTTCCAGATCCGCCGCCTGCGCCTGCAGGTTTGAGGTGTTGAACTTGAAATAGGGCGGCCAGCCCCAGCCGGTATCCTCGTTCCGATAGATCATCGGGCGGTCATTGGTGCGGAAAGTCTGAATGAAGAATACATCGCGATTCTGCGCATTCACGGCATCGCCAGTGGGCGCATTGGCCCAGAAGATCGAATTCTCGCCGAAATCGATCCGCTCAAGATAGGTGTCGGTGATGCGCACGACATCGTGCTGCGGAAGGGTGTAGTGAAGAAAAGCGGCGATAAGCAGCCAGAAGGTGCCGATAAACGTCCATTTCACATAGGCCATGTTCCCGTCCCCTTCGCGGTCAGTGGAAGTTCACCAGATAGATCACCACGGCAATACCCACAACAGGCACGATATAGACGCCCCAAAGCAGTTTGCGCCTGAGCGAGCGGTCGTAGATTTTCAATCCGCGCTGGACAAATGCCTCTCTGTCGCCACGGCGGATATCCTCGTCCCATTTGCGGCGCAGCTTGGTGCGGCGAACAGACCGGGAATAGAAGGACAGCGAGACATAAATCACGGTAAGGACGATGAACCCCACGATGATCAATCGCGCCAATGCCAGAACCATTCCCGAAATCTCCTTGCTGTGCGGCCATAATGCCCCATGCGGGCGGGCCATGCACTTGCCAATTGAAAATGTGGGCCATTGGCAAAGGTTTCAAGCCTTTGGATTGTTTGCCGCTTCTCGCTTGCGGACGACGCGCCTCGCGCATTAGCCTGCGCGCAACCCGCGAAGGAGGTAGCGATGTCCGATCTGTTTTTCCCCGTCATGCCATCTGGCAACGCCGAGGTCGAGCGTCCCGCCCCTGATCGTGTGATTGCCGGTGATCCGGTCTTTACCTCATGGACGCTGGAGGATCGCGACGGGCTCTACTGCGGGATCTGGGAATCCACACCGGGTGCGTGGCGCGTATCCTATGACGAATGGGAATATTGCCGCATCCTGTCAGGTGTCAGCATCCTGACCGAGGAGGGCGGCACGCCGATTACCCTGCGTGCAGGCGACAGTTTCGTATTGCGTCCCGGCTTTCGAGGGGTTTGGGAGGTTGTGGAAACCACCCGCAAGGACTTCGTGATCCGGCTCTAACACAGCCTGTTTTGTGCAGATCGCTCCCTCGACTGGAAAGGCCGACATGACTGTCACCACACGCACCGGGCCGTTGAACCTGATCACCGATGTCGTGGGGCTCAGGGTTGGCAACGCCACCGATCTGACGGTCAAAAGCGGAACGACATGGTGTGATTGCGGCGGTCGCTCTCCAGTGGCGAACGAGGTCCGGTATGTTGGCCTCATGTATATAAGGCGTGAGGAGAACGACCTATGGAACATTATGCTGGTTTGGATGTGTCAC